>JAGWPI010000302.1 GCA_028877005.1 Bacteroidota bacterium
TAGAAAACAAAGCAGCAATCATTGCGGATGCAATGCCAAATAAAATACCAGTGCGAAATTTAATATCGAATTGGAAAATAATATATATACCAAATAAACTGAATAACCCTAATGCTAATTCAGCTTTTTTCCATGCAGTTTTGTTGAATATTGGTTCTAAAATGGCGGTAAATAAACTGGTAGCTGCAAAACAAACCAAACCAACAGACACATTGGCAAATTTTATACTAGCATAAAAAAGTACCCAATGCAAAGCAATGAGCATTCCTATTCCTATTAAAATAAATATATTATGCAATGACAATTGTAATGATTGTTTTTTAAAGAAAAGAATAAACAGAAGGGTAAGAAAAGTAATACCCATTCTATACCAAACCAATGGTAACTCATTCAATTGAATTAATACACCCAAAATGCCGGTAAATCCTGCCAAAAAAACGGACATATGCAATTGAATCAGCGGTTGCTTCATGTAAAAAGTAGTAAAAGAGAAATATTAACGAACGTCTGTAACCTGTTTAGGCATGTCTGAAGAAGAAACGGCAGCCACTTTTTTACGGTAGTTTTTGAATATACTAAGCCATTGAATTTTTATAACGCCAAATACCCCTTCTTTCAGAATGCCTTTACTCATTTTGCTTACCCCAATCTTTCTGTCAATAAAAGTGATAGGAACTTCTTGAATTTTAAAACCCAATTTCCACGCAGCAAATTTCATTTCTATTTGAAATGCGTACCCAACAAAAGTGATGGCATCAAAATTAATGGTTTGTAATACTTTACGGGTATAACAAATAAAACCGGCAGTAGGATCTTTTATTGGCATAAATGTAATTAAACGAGTGTAGATAGCGCCACCTTTTGAATAAAGATGCCTATCTAAAGGCCAATTTTCTACCTTGCCGCCTTTGGTATATCTACTGCCAATTGCCATATCGGCACCATTTAGTTTACAAGCTTCATACAATCTTTCCAAATCTGATGGATTATGAGAAAAATCGGCATCCATTTCAAAAATATATTGGTACCCATTAGCTAATGCCCACTTAAACCCATGAATATAAGCGGTACCTAAACCCAATTTCCCTTTTCGCTCTTCTAAAAATAATTTACCTGGATAAGTAGAAAATAATTTTTTTACAGCAAGGGCGGTACCGTCAGGCGAGCTATCATCTATTACCAATACATGATAATTTTGGTTTAAAGTAAAAACAGTTTCAACAATTGAAACAATATTTTCTACTTCATTGTAGGTGGGTATAATAACGATTTTTTCCAATTGCATGAATACTTAAGCCTGAAAATACAAAGTTCCTGCAAATATGAAGTGAAATGGTTTACTAATTTTTATAAATATTGAGACAATTTTAATTTTTATCTTTTTTTAAGTAGGTTCTGTTAAGGATTTCAGTGAATTTTTGCTTGGTATTCATAGGAAAATCGCCTTTCATCATCCAATCATAATATTGTGGCTCTTCTTTCAATACTTGCACTATTGGTTTGCCTTTATGTTTGCCGAAATTAAATACCTCTACTCCATTTACCTTTATAAAACGCCTTGCAAAGTCAACCATATCATCTTCACCTGAAAATTTAACAAGTTCTTCGGCGGTTTTACCAATATCCGGATAGCGTTCTACTTGTGCCTCTAGAATTTCCCAGGTAGCCATTGCATCCGCCTCCGCGCCATGAGCACCTTCTAATTGTTTATTACAATAAAATTTATATGCAGCACTTAAAGTACGTTGTTCCTTTAAATGAAATATTTTTTGAACATCAATAAACTTTCTTCCCTCAATGGAAAAGTCAAGGCCCGCCCGTGAAAATTCTTCTATTAACATGGGTATATCAAAGCGATTGCTATTGTATCCACATAAATCGGCATTCCCAATAAATTGTTTTATTTCATTGGCAATTTGTTTGAAAGTAGGTGCATCTTTTACCATTTCATCGGTAATACCATGTACATCTGATGCAGCTTTGGGAATAGGTATTTCAGGATTTATCAGTTTACGCTTTACCTGCTTAGAACCATCCGTTGATATTTTAACGATCGCGATCTCTACGATACGATCAGTAGAAATATTCACACCGGTTGTTTCAAGGTCAATAAATGCAATGGGACGGGTTAGTTGTAGCTTCATGTAGCTTAAA
>JAGWPI010000303.1 GCA_028877005.1 Bacteroidota bacterium
AGAGCGTTTCTTTGGTTTAACCAATCAGGAAGGTAATCATGGCGAAGATGTGAAGGAATTATATTATTTTTTAGATGCTACACCAACACACAGCTATTTAAAAATGCTGTATAAATACCCACAAACTGCTTTTCCTTATGAACAATTGCTGAACGAAAATAAAAAACGTACCCGTTATGAACCGGAGTTTGAATTAATAGATACCGGTATTTTTAATAATAGTGCCTATTTTGATGTATTTGTTGAATATGCTAAAGCCGATGTAGATGATATACTAATTCAAATAACCATACATAATCGTAATACAGAAACGGCTTCCTTACATATTTTACCTACACTTTGGTTTCGAAATACCTGGTGTTGGGGGTATGATACTTATAAGCCAAAACTCATTTCTTCCAATAATGAAGAAATTATCATCGATCATCATCAACTCCCTAATTATAAATTACACATTGAACAAAAAACAGACATACTATTTTGCGATAATGAAACCAATATTGAAAAATTATATGGTGTACCCAATACCCAACAATACACCAAAGATGGCGTGCACCGATATGTAGTTGAAGGAGATGAAAATGCCGTAAATATAAATGGCTCCGGTACAAAGGCTGCCATTCATTATACCACGCAAATTGCACCAAATAATAGCTATGTAATTAGGCTACGATTAGAAGCCCGTCAAAACAATCAACCTTTTCATGATTTTGATAATTTATTAAAACAGCGGCAACAAGAGGCAGATATGTTTTATGAAGCATTACAATATGCTATTACCAGTGATGAAGAAAAATTAATACAACGGCAGGCCATTGCCGGAATGATTTGGAATAAACAATTTTATTATTACGATATACCCCAATGGTTAAATGGCGATCCGGCAGAACCGCCACCACCTGCTGAACGTTTAAAAGGGCGCAATGCCGACTGGAAACACCTAAACAATGCCGATATTATTTCTATGCCCGATACTTGGGAGTATCCTTGGTTTGCTTCATGGGATTTAGCTTTTCATACTATACCTTTTGCTTTAATAGACGCCGGCTTTGCCAAACAGCAATTGGCATTATTAACAAAAGAGTGGTACATGAAACCCAATGGCCAATTTCCTGCTTATGAATGGAATTTTAGCGATGTAAATCCGCCGGTACATGCTTGGGCTACTTGGCGGGTATATACCATTGATCAGCGTAACAATAATGGTAAAGGTGATGTTGCTTTTTTGGAAACTATTTTTCATAAACTTTTGCTCAATTTTACCTGGTGGGTAAACCGAAAAGATAGGCAAGGCAATAATATTTTTGAAGGCGGCTTTTTGGGACTGGATAATATTGGGGTATTTGACCGCAGTGCACCATTGCCTACGGGTGGTTACATTGAGCAAGCCGATGGTACCAGTTGGATGGCCATGTACTCCCTTAATATGTTGCGCATTTCTTTAGAGTTGGCTATTCACAATCCTGTATATGAAGATATGGCCACCAAGTTCTTCGAACATTTTTTATATATAGCAGCTGCAATGGATAATATGGGTAGTGAAAAAAATGGATTATGGGATGATACCGACCAGTTTTTTTATGATGCCTTGCATTTGCCTAATGGCGAAAATATTCAACTGAAAGTGCGCAGTATGGTAGGTATTATTCCATTGTTTGCCGTGGAAGTATTAGACCATGCCACTTTAGAATCCCTACCCGGCTTTGCCAAACGATTAGAATGGTTTTTAAACTATCGCCCCGATTTAGCAGCATTGGTTTCTCGCTGGCAAGATAAAAGTGCCGATGAAAAACACCTGCTCTCTTTACTCAGAGGCCATAGAATGAAAAAAATATTAGAAAAAATGCTGGATGAAACCGAATTTTTAAGCCCTTTCGGTATTCGGGCAGTATCAAAATATCATGAACAGCACCCATACACTTTTGATGTGGATGGCAAACACTTCGAAGTAAAATACTCGCCTGCTGAATCTACCAGCGGCTTATATGGAGGCAATAGTAACTGGCGGGGTCCGGTATGGATGCCTTTAAATTTTCTGATTATTGAAAGTTTGCAGCGTTTTCACTTTTATTATGGTGATGATTTTACCGTAGAATGCCCTAAAGGTAGTGGCCGTTTTATTACCTTGGATGCTGTTGCAGATGAATTATCACAAAGATTGAAACAGTTGTTCCTCCCCGATCAAAATGGGCACCGACCTTATTTGGGCGATAATATGCTGCTGCAAAATGACCCCCATTTTAAAAACTATTTATGGTTTCATGAATATTTTCATGGTGATGTAGGCAAGGGTTTAGGTGCATCGCATCAAACAGGCTGGACAGGATTGATTGCTAAATTAATACAGCCCAAACGGCCATTATTAAAGTAATAATACTGTTTAGGTAATTGATCCTTTTATAGTTGAATGGATGGCATGTACAAGTAAATATGTCTTTGTCACTCTACTATGCCCCTCTTGTTTGGGATTATTTTTTCTGTAAAGTATGTTGTATGGCTTTTTCTACCAAGGTATCCATTATTTGGTAACCTGCCGGCGTAGGATGCACCCCATCTAAAGTGTATTTGGCATCCAATCCCTTATCAGCATCAACCATGGGTGTATAAAAATCCACATAAGTAAAATGGTGTGCATGAGCATAAGCTTCAATCATTTTATTCAAAGCAATTACCTTGTCTGCGGGAGCAATAGTTGGGCGCCAAGGAAAATGATTGGCCGGTAATACAGCACATAATATTACTTTAATGGCATGCGCTTGTGCTAATTCGGCCATCGATGCTATATTACCCATTGTGGTAGTAAGTGCAATAGGTCCGGTATTTTCTGCAATATCATTAATGCCGGCTAAAATAACTACAGCTTTAGGTTGTAAATCAATTACATCTTGCCTAAATCGTAATAACATTTGGGGTGTGGTTTGTCCGCTTATACCTCTGTCTATGTATTGTGGGTGTGCAACAAAAAAGCCACTGTCCCTAACCTTCCAAAATTCAGTAATGGAATTGCCCATAAATACTACCCTATTTTTTTCTGCCGTACCGGCAAGTAACAGAGCATTATCACCTGCATATTTCTGTAAATTAGGCCAGTCTTGTGCAACTGCATGGTTGGGTTTAATAACTAGGCAGTATAATAATATACCTGCAAAAACAATCCAATTTCTCATGCAATATAATTGTAAGGTGTATAAAAGGGTAAGGCCATTTCCAATCATTATTTCTGCAGTAACTAAAAAAGCGCCATACTATGTTCCCCTTCAAAATTAAGGGATAAAAAATGGGATGGACTCATTATCAGTGAACCGTTCATTTTTTTTGATATTCCTCAATCCATTCAGCGAAACAGATTCGAACCTGCTTCGACACAAGTTCGACTCAACAGCGTTGCGCAACGCTGTTGATAGGTATAAAGGTAAAATGAGTTTGCCCTTTGGTAGGTATTTATTTGTATTTTATTTTGTATCCTAAAATGATGGCTGAAAACAATAAAGTAATAGCATTGGCAATGGTAACCGGCAAACTGTGGCTTAGCAAGCCATAAATTAACCAACATAAAGTGCCAAATGTAAATAAGGTATACATACCTAATGAAATACCCGAAGTGTTTTTGGTTTGAATGGTTTTGATGGCTTGTGGTATAAAAGAAGCTGTAGTACCAAAAGCTGCAATTAAACCTATAATAGTAATATAATTCATGTCGGTATTTTTAGGCAATGTACACCAAAAAATACCGACAAGTAAAGGTTATGGATAGTAAGTTTTATTTTACCTAAAAGCCTAAGCTAGGATAAAGCTTTCCAGGCATCTAACACTTGTTCAGTGTGGTTTTTGGTATCTGGTTTATCTATAATACCTACCAGCGTTCCATTTTCATCTATTAAAAAAGTGGTGCGTTGTATGCCCAAATATTCCCTACCCATAAACTTTTTTAAGCCCCAAACACCATATTGTTCAGCAATACTGTGGTCCGTATCTGCAATTAAAGGGAAAGGCAGTGCAAATTTCTCTTCAAATTTTTTATGGCTTTTTACATCATCGGGGCTAACACCTATTACCGCGTAGCCTTTTTTCAACAACTCATTGTAATGGTCGCGTAAATTACAAGCCTGTGCGGTACAACCCGGGGTATTATCTTTCGGATAAAAATAAAGTACCACTTTCTTGCCTTTAAAATTGCTAAGAGAAATAGTGGCTCCATTTTGGTCAACACCCTTAATAGCAGGTGCCTTTTTTCCAATGCTAACTTTTGTCATACTATATGTTTTTAATACTAATGCTTATTTAGTTAAATTGTTGGTACAAATACCGTGTATTTTTCATTTTTCTACAAACAATGGGTATCTTTTTAGCATAGTTTGTAGATAATAAATGTAAAACCACATAAATCTAATCAAATTTAAAGTACAGCTTTAACTGAATGCCCTTACATTTGCGCAATTTGTTTTTACCATGCCAAAAGATACTACCATTCAAACTGTTTTAATTATTGGTTCCGGACCCATTATTATTGGACAAGCCTGTGAATTTGATTATTCCGGCTCGCAAGCTGCACGCAGTTTACGGGAGGAAGGCATTAAAGTAGTGCTTATTAACAGCAATCCGGCCACCATTATGACCGACCCTATGATGGCCGATAAAGTATATTTATTGCCTCTTACAGTGGAAAGTATTGAACAGATATTGACAGAAAATAAAATTGATGCAGTGCTACCCACTATGGGCGGACAAACAGCCTTGAATTTGTGCAAAGAAGCAGAAGAATTGGGGGTTTGGGAAAAATTTGGCGTGCGCTTAATTGGAGTAGATGTAGCTGCTATTGATACTGCCGAAGACCGCGAAAAATTTAGGCAATTAATGGGCAAAATTGGTATAAAAGTAGCACCAAGCCATGTAGCAAATAGCTTTTTAGAAGGTAAAGAATATGCCCAACAAATTGGTTTCCCTTTGGTAATTCGCCCATCATTTACATTGGGTGGTACAGGTGGCAGCTTTGTACACACAAAAGATGAATTAGATGCAGCATTAGAACGAGGCTTAAAGGCATCGCCAATACATGAAGTGTTGGTGGAAAAAGCTGTATTGGGTTGGAAAGAATTTGAATTAGAATTATTGCGCGATAAAAATGATAATGTTGTTATTATTTGTACGGTAGAAAATGTTGACCCAATGGGGGTGCATACCGGCGATTCTATTACTGTAGCTCCTGCCATGACATTGAGTGATACTGCCTTTCAAGATATGCGTAACCAGGCTATTTTAATGATGCGTAGTTTGGGCAATTTTGCCGGTGGTTGTAATGTTCAGTTTGCTTTGAACCCGCAAAATGAGGAATTGATTGCCGTAGAAATTAATCCTAGAGTTAGCCGTTCTTCTGCATTAGCATCCAAAGCTACCGGTTATCCTATTGCTAAAATTGCTGCTAAATTAGCCATTGGTTATTCTTTAGATGAATTGAAAAATCAAATTACACAAACTACTTCTGCCTATTTTGAACCGGCTTTAGATTATGTTATTGTGAAAATACCTCGTTGGAATTTTGATAAATTTAAAGGGGCCAATGATACATTGGGCTTACAAATGAAAAGTGTGGGTGAAGTAATGGCTATTGGTCGCAGTTTTAATGAAGCCATACAAAAAGCCTGTCAAAGTTTAGAAAATGAAGCTGTAGGTTTAGGCTACTATGGTAAAAGTTTAATGAAAAGTGAAGAAATAGTAGAATATATTAAAACCCCCAAATGGGATAGAATATTTAGAATTAAGGATGCCTTAATGCAGGGTGTTACCGTAAAAACCATTGCACAAGCCACCGGTATAGACCGATGGTTTATTTATCAAATTGCCGAAATATGCAAAATAGAAAAAGAACTGGCCAATTATGATTTGGAAACCTTGCCCGAACCTTTGGTACGCAAAGCCAAAAAAGAGGGATTCAGCGATGCACAAATAGCCAAAATTCTACAAGGTAATCCGCATGAGGATTACGTATATGAAAAGAGAAAAGCAATGGGGATTACCCGCAGTTATAAAATGGTAGATACCTGCAGTGCAGAATTTGAAGCCAAAACACCTTATTTTTACTCCACATTTGAACAGTAATACGTTTATATTTCCTTAAAATTTGTAATATTAGCAAGGTTACTTCATGTTAAGTAACCTTTTTTGCTGATTTAGTAAGAACTTCGTATTTTAATTAATACAGTTACCGTTATACCCTTTCTATGAGTTCATCTGCACAAATTTTTCAATCTTCTAATAAATACCGCTGGAAAAGTTTTAAATGGCTGGGTCGTTTATTGCTATTTATGCTGCTCATTTTTGGGTTAGTGTTTTTTATTGCAGTGCATGTTATTAGCAAACAAAATCCAAATATACCTTTAGAAGGCAGGGCAGTAAAAAAAGTATTAAGCGGCGATATACCGGCTTACCGACAAAGTAAACTAGCAAAAAAATACCGGGGCTTTCGTTCAATGATTAATGTGAAATGGGCTGCAGGTAGGGGTTGTGGGCAAGCAGATACAGTATTAGACTTGTCTAAGAGTAATGATTTTAGTGATAGTTTGGGTATTCGTGCTGCTTTTTTTGTAAACTGGGATGCACAATCTTATTTTTCACTCAAAAAAAATATTACTAAGTTAAACTTGGTATTACCCGAATGGTTATTTATTGATCCTAAGGCCGATACCCTTTTTTCTGTGATGGAGCCAAGGGTGTTAGAGTTAATTAAGGCATCGGGCATAAAGGTAATGCCCATGTTATCCAACAATTATAATGGTGTATTTACCGGTAAAGCATTACATAGAATTTTGAATGATCCCGCAAAATCTGATAAACTGGTGCAAGATGTGGCGCGTTTTTTAGTAAAAAATAATCTGGCCGGTATTAATGTAGATTTTGAAGAACTTCATGAAAAAAATAATGAGGTACTCTCCAATTTTGAAAAAAAATTATATACTACCCTGCACGATTTAAATTTATTGGTTACCCAAAATGTTTCACCTTTTAACGATGATTATGATTATGCACAATTGGCCAAATACAATGATTATATTTTCTTAATGGCTTATGATGAGTATAATGATGCTACAAAGCCCGGTCCTATTTGTTCTCAAAAATGGATAGAATCTGCAGTAGATGATTTAGCTAAAAAAGTAGACCCCTCTAAAATAGTATTGAATCTTGCAGCATTTGGTTATGATTGGACTAAAAAAGGCAAGGCTACGCCGGTTACTTATCAAGAAGCTTTAGCTATTGCAAGGGAAAGCGATGCTAAAATTGATTACGACAACGATACCTATAATTTGAATTATAGCTATTATGATGATAAGAATTTATTGCATGAAGTATATTTTACCGATGCAGCAACTAATTTTAATTCACTTCGATTTGCAACAGAATATGGATTAGCAGGTACAGCCCTTTGGCGCCTGGGTAGTGAGGATAGTAGGGTATGGGAGTTTTATAACAAGCCCATGAATAAAGCTGCCTTGCAAAATTTTAATTTTAAGGCTTTAACAGATGTGCCTTCTATGGCAACCCCCGATTTTATTGGTACAGGAGAAATTTTAGATATGGTGTCAACACCAACGGATGGGCATATTACACCCGAAATAGATTCTTCTGCCCTATTAATCAGCGAAGAAACGTACGATAAATTACCATCTACTTATGTGGTAAGAAAATATGGACAAACCTCCGAAAAAAAATTAGTGCTAACCTATGATGATGGCCCCGATGCAAAATACACACCCGAAATTTTAGATACACTGGCTTATTACCATGTGCCTGCTGCTTTTTTTATGATAGGCATTAATATGGAAAATAATATTCCATTAGTAAAAA
>JAGWPI010000304.1 GCA_028877005.1 Bacteroidota bacterium
AAAAGGAGAATGAATACCATGCCCTTTGCCATTATTAGATTGCAACCAATATTTAATATATTTAAATACCAATTTTGTTTTTGAATACATAGATGTTAGAAAGTGTTATAGAGAAAAAAATACCAACAAATTAAATAATTATGATTTATATTTTTCTTAACCATGTTTCAAAAGTGTAGGCATAAGCATGTTTTTCATCGGCAAAATATTGAAAAGCTGATGTTAAGTACCAGTCTTCTTCACTAAATGCTGGAAAAAAAGCATCAGCATCCTCAAAAACATGATGCACTCTTGTAATATACATTTTATGTGCATATGGTAATGTTTGCGCGTATATTTCACCCCCACCCAATACCATTAATTCTCTGTATCCTAATGATATAGCTTTTTGTTTTGCTAACTCAAAATCATTTACCACAATAATACCCGATACCTCTAATTGGTTATTGCGCGTTAAAACCATATTCAAACGGCCATTTAAAGGTCTATTATTTAAGGCATTTAAGGTCTTCCGCCCATACACTACCGGCATAGCCCAAGTTTTATTTTTAAAAAATTTTAAATCGTTGGGTAAATGCCATAATAATGCATTGTTTTTGCCAATGGCATTATTTTCTGATACAGCAACTATGATGGTTATTGTAAGTAAATTTTGATTGGGTATATGATGTAACAAAAGGATGATTATTTAAGTTAATTAAACTGCTATAGGTGCTTTTATTGCAGGGTGAAATTGATAATTTTCTAATTCAAAATCTTTAAAATTAAAATCAAATATATTATTAATATCCTTATTTAAATGCATTTTAGGTAACGGAAATGGCTTTCTGCTTAGCTGCAATTTAGCTTGTTCAATATGATTGTTGTATAAGTGCACATCGCCAAATGTATGAATAAACTCACCGGGTTGTAAATTACATACCTGAGCTATCATTAATGTTAAAAGCGCATAAGAAGCAATGTTAAAAGGAACGCCTAAAAATACATCAGCACTTCTTTGGTATAATTGACAACTTAATGCACCATTGGCCACATAAAATTGAAATAAAGCATGGCAAGGCATTAAAGCCATACTAGGTAAATCGGCCACATTCCAAGCACTTACTATTAGCCTACGACTATCCGGATTCGTTTTTATTTCTTGAACCACATTAGCTATTTGGTCTATGCTTTTGCCATCTGCTCCCTTCCAGCTGCGCCATTGATGCCCATATACAGGCCCTAACTCACCATTGGCATCTGCCCACTCATCCCATATGGTAACACCATGGTCATTCAAATACTGTATATTGGTACTTCCTTTTAAGAACCATAATAATTCATAAATAATACTTTTAAGATGCATTTTTTTAGTAGTAACTAAAGGAAAACCTTTTTGAAGATTAAAACGCATCTGATAACCAAAACAACTGCGGGTTCCTGTTCCGGTACGGTCATGCTTTTGATGACCATTATCAAGTATATATTGTAATAGTTGTTGATATTGCTCCATACTGCAAATTACAAACAGCGGCTTAATTCTTACGTAAAAAGTATTTACACTGTTTAAAAACTGTGAATAATACGAATAACTAATTGAAAGACTGACATTTATTACTTATTATGACCAGCAATTGCTTATATTTATTTTTTAAAAATGATGCAAATAAATGTATATTTTCAAAAAAAAATTACATCTGTAAATATTTGTAACATTTATTAAAAGCCCTAACACAATTTTTAACCTGTATGAAACCTATTTCCCTTAGCAGCTATTCCAGTACACTCATATTGGTTACCAATAGCCGGGAAAAAATTATAGACATTTGGCCGGAAAAAAATGCCTTTTTCAAAAATACCAAGCAATGGATTAATCAGCCTCTTGAAAATTTCATAACAAAAGAAGAGTGGCACGTTTTTCAAATTATGTTTAAACGATTTTCAAATTCAACCCCCAAAAAAATAGCTATTAAAACTTTTATCCAAAATGAAAAAGAAAAAAAATTAGCTGCAGATATTCTTATCCAAAAAAT
>JAGWPI010000305.1 GCA_028877005.1 Bacteroidota bacterium
AAAAAATGATGAAAAGTAAACAGCCTATTAAATATTTACCACCACATATTCAAGAAGAATCGTTTGTAAACTTGCCGGAACAACCTGGTGTTTATTATTTTTATAACCAAGAAAAGAAAATAATTTATGTAGGCAAAGCAAAAAATATAAAGAAAAGAGTTACTCAACATTTTTCCAACAACAAAACCACAGCGCAAAAACAAGCTTTTTTAAGAGAAATACATAATATTCAATTCACCACATGCAGCAGCGAATTTACCGCTTCAATACTAGAAAGTATTGAAATAAAAAAATGGTGGCCAAAACACAACAAAAGCCAAAAATTCAAAGAACAAAAATATGGATTATACCATTTTACCGATAGCAAGGGATACCAACGATTGGCAATAGATAAATGGAAAAAATCCTTACATCCGCTTGCCTCTTTCAGGCATTTGCCTGAAGCCAATAATTGTTTATGGAACTTAATTCAACAATTTTATTTATCGCCTCATTTATGCTATTTAGATAAAACCACACCTAAAGAACCATTACCTACCACCCATGAATATAATCAGCGGGTTCAATTAGCTTTACAATCTTTACAATCAAATGCTTTAACTTATTCCATTAAAAACGGAGTACATTATATTTTAATTGAAAAAGGTGTATTTGTTGGTATGGGTGCAATTGAAACTACACATGAAATTCCATCTTTAGAAAAGATTAAAAACAATATAACGCCCTATCCTGAAAATGAAGTTATCAAGCATCTGGTTCAACAATATATAAGAAACCATCCTGAAGATGTAATAGTATTTGACTCGAGTTACAACTAATTATTCTGCAATTATTTTAAAAATTTTTTTTTGCTGGTTACCCCCTATATTCGCTGGCTTATTTTGAATACTATAAAATATTTAATAACAATGGCAGAAGAGAATATTACAGCGTTAGTGGCCACTACCATTCAAGTTTCTCAAAAACAAGTTGAAAAAGTAATTCAATTATTTAGCGAAGGGGCAACTATTCCCTTTATAGCTAGATATAGAAAAGACCAAACTGGTGGTTTAGATGAAGTGCAAATTGAAAAAATTCAGGAAGAACATAAACGCTTATTACATTTTTTTCAACTAAAAAGCAGTATTGAAAAGTCAATTACCGAACAGGGCAAAATGACGCCTGCTATTCAAGAACAATTAAACAAAGCATTAACCGTTGCAACTTTAGAAGATATATACTTGCCTTTTAAACCTAAACGAAAAACAAAAGCACAAGCAGCAAAAGAAAATGGTTTAGAACCTTTAGCATTATTACTCTTAGAACAAACAAATATTGATGTTGAATCAGCAGCAAAAAAATACATTAATGAAGTAATTAAAGATACTCAAATGGCGCTGCAAGGGGCTAGAGATATTATTGCAGAAACTATTAATGAAGATGCGGAAATACGTGCTAAGCTTAGGCATTTATTTGAACATGCTGCAGTTTTTCAAAGTAAAGTTTTAGCAGATAAAACGACAGAGGGTATTAAATTTAAAGACTATTTTGATTTTCAAGAACCAGTTACCAAAATACCCTCACATCGAATTTTAGCCATATTACGAGGATTTTTAGAAGGATTTCTTCGTATCAGTATAACACCAGATGAAGAAGTAGCTATAACTATTATTGAAGAAAAGTACGTTAAAAGTATTGGTAATACATCAGTTGAACAAGTGAAGAAAGCAATTAAAGATGCTTATAAAAGATTACTTGAACCCAGCCTTGAATCTGAATTAAGAAGTGCGTTAAAACAAAAAGCAGATGAGGAAGCCATACAGGTATTTGCAGAAAATTTAAAGCAATTATTATTAAGTGCACCCTTAGGTAATAAACGCATAATGGCCATTGATCCTGGTTACAGGACCGGATGTAAAGTTGTTTGCTTGGATGAAACAGGAGCACTTTTGCATCACGATTTAATTTATATTCATGAATTGAATTTTAAACAGCAAAGCAGTACTGTTATATTAAATTTATTAAAACAATATAACATTCAAGTTTTTGCTATAGGAGATGGAACAGCAGGAAGAGAAACAGAACAATTTATAAAACAATTACAGACAGGCTTACCCGTATTTTTAGTAAATGAAGATGGGGCATCTATTTATTCTGCTTCTGAAATTGCCCGGGAAGAATTTGGAGAATATGATGTAACAGTTAGAGGGGCTATAAGTATTGGTAGAAGATTAATGGATCCATTAGCAGAGTTAGTAAAAATAGATCCAAAAAGTATTGGCGTTGGACAATATCAGCATGATGTAAACCAGTTTAGATTAAAAGAAAAATTAGATCAAACAGTTATCAATTGTGTAAATGCGGTAGGTGTTAATATTAATACAGCAAGTAAACAT
>JAGWPI010000020.1 GCA_028877005.1 Bacteroidota bacterium
AAAAAGAAAGAAGGTAAACCCTTAACTATTGAACTGCTAAAGGATTATTATAAAGAATTATCAAATGTAAGTGTAGCAGATAGAATCAGAATTTATAAACTGCGCGAAGACCGTGCTGATGTAATTGTACCCGCCTTGCAAATTTATACAAATGTTATGCGTTGGGGCGGTATTAGTGAAATTTATGTGCCTAAAATTGGCTTAGCAGATGGGTTAATTCAAAGTTTATATGAAGAACTAACCATTCATTAAAATAAAACAACATCACTCAATTTTATTACTAAATATTCCTTATGTCAATACAAAAAGAAATAAAAAAAATTACTACGCATACTTTACAAAAAATGAAGGCAAGTAGTGAAAAAATAGCCATGCTAACTGCTTATGATTATTCATTTGCAGGAATATTTGATGCCATAGGTGTAGATGTAATTTTAGTGGGTGATAGTGCCAGTAATGTTATGGCCGGCCACGAAACTACCCTACCCATTACATTAGACCAAATGATTTATCATGCAGCCTCTGTAATTAGAGCAGTAAAACGCTCATTAGTAGTTGTTGATCTGCCATTCGGAACTTATCAATCTAATAGCGATATTGCGCTTGCATCTTCTATCAGAATTATGAAAGAAACCGGTGCACATGCAATTAAATTAGAAGGGGGCGAAGAAGTATTAGAAAGTATACAACGCATTGTTAAAGCAGGCATTCCTGTAATGGGGCATTTAGGGCTTACCCCACAAAGCATATACCAGTTTGGTACATATGCAGTAAGGGCAACGCAAGATGATGAAGCTGAAAAACTTCAAAAAGACATAAAATTATTAGAACAAGCCGGGTGTTTTGGGGTAGTATTAGAAAAAATTCCTGCATTATTAGCCCAAAAAGTTACTCAATCTGTGCAAATACCCACTATTGGTATTGGAGCCGGCCCTTATTGTGATGGGCAAGTATTGGTAATGCACGATATGTTAGGCATCAATACTGAATTTAAACCCCGTTTTTTAAGACAATACCTAAATTTACATGAACAAATAACAAAAGCCGTTGGGCAATACATTCAAGATGTAAAAAACAATCATTTCCCCAATCAATCAGAATCATACTAAATTATTTACCGACAGTTTGAATATTTCACCCGAAAAAATGTAAGCATATTTCATGGCTAATAGTAGCTTTATTCAAAGCAAGCAAATAGTAATATGCGCAATAACTCAAAAAAAAATATTATTGTTTTAATTCATATAGTAGCATGGATATCTTTTTTCATGCTACCTTATATATTCTCGCCCCAACCAAAAGATATACCCCAACAAGTAAGCCGATATATAATTACCCTATTTATCATCATCAATCTGTTTTTATTCATATTTTACTATTTAAATACTTTATTGTTCATTCCTAAGTTACTGTTTAAAAAGCAATGGATTATTTACATATTAGTAATAGCCATTTGTATGTATAGTTTTTCATTTTTACCCCGCCAATTAGCTTTATGGTTAAACAATACAACTGAAACAAAAATTAGAACCGAATTTAGAGCCGACCTAAAAAAAGTAGACTCAGCTCAGCAAAACCATACAGAATATAAAACGGGAGAAAACAAAACAATTGCAACAAAAACACCATTACCTAAACACAGATCAAACAGATACTTTCCGGGAAGTTATGCCATATTTCTTTTAGTATTTGCAGTAGGTATTAGTATTTCTGTATTGCAACAATGGCTAAAAGTAGAACGTACCAAAGAAAAAATTGAAAAAGAAATGTTACAAACTGAGTTATCGTTTTTAAAAACACAAATTAATCCTCACTTCTTTTTCAACACTTTAAATAACATTTATTCATTGGCTATTATTGGTAGCGATAAAACACCCTCCGCCATTTTAAAGCTATCAGCCATTATGCGCTATATACTAACAGAAACTAAAAACGATTGGGTGCCTTTACAAAGTGAAATAGATTTCTTAAATGATTATATCGCTTTACAAAAAGTGAGACTCACAGAAAGTGTTACACTAACTTTTAAAGTAGAAGGCAATATTCAGCAGCAGCGCATAGCACCTTTAATTTTAATTCCATTTGTAGAAAATGCGTTTAAGTATGGCGTAAGTACAATTGAATCAACTTTCATTCATATTGTTCTTTCTGTCCAAAATAATATTATTACCTTTTCTGTTTTGAATAAAATTGCAACAAATGAAGGCAATACTTTAACAGAAACAACAGGAATTGGAATTAAAAATGTAGAAAGAAGGCTTGCACTTTTGTATCCAAATAAACACGAATTACTTATTAAAAAAGAAAAAGACATGTTTAGGGTTGTATTAACAATTACGCAAGTAGCTTAAGTTGACATTTACTATCTAAAAAATAGAAGTAACTAAAAATTGCTCATTGCAGCATCATACATCATTTATTCAACAAAAAAATTTAGGTATATGAAATGTATTGCTATTGATGATGAACCCTTGGCACTTCAAATCATCTCGCAGTATTGCGAAAAAATTTCATTTCTTCAACTTGAAAAAACATTTACAAACCCAAAAGAAGCCATTCAATATTTGCAAGAAAATAAAATTGATTTATTGTTTTTAGACATTCAAATGCCCGATATCAATGGTCTACAACTCTATAAAAATTTAAGTAACAAACCTATGGTAATTTTTACCACAGCCTTTAAAGATTTTGCTGTAGAAGGATTTAATGTTGATGCCATAGACTACTTATTGAAGCCATTTGATTATAACCGCTTTTTAAAAGCAGCCTACAAAGCAAATGAATATCAGGAATTTTTATCATCGCAAGAACTGCAATTAAATTCTATCTATGTTAAAGTGAACTATGAAATGATGAAAATTAATTTAAAAGATATTGATTTGATAGAAGCCTTAGATGATTACATCAAAATTCATATTAAACCCTACCCTGTTTTAACATTAATGACCTTGAAAAACGTGCAAGAAAAATTGCCCGAAAAAGAATTTGTGCGTGTACACCGTTCTTACATTATTCCAATAAGTAAAGTAGAAAAATTTAGTAAGAATAAAGTGTTTGTTGCCGGAAAAGAAATTCCCATTGGCGGCAGTTATGCAGATGTGTATGATTTATTATTGAACAAACAATTTCAATAAAATTCATCGATATTTTTTACAATTTCACCTATCAAAAAATTATTGTTTAACCATTGTTATGAAATTTACAATTGTTTAAAACTGTTTTATTTTCATGCAGGGTTACATTAAAGGTATTGCTGATTGATCTCAATCCGGGCAATACCTTTTTTATTTTTACTTTTATCTTACCTTGCGGTTATTAAATACCTTATTATGGATTTTATCAGATTGCTACATATTGAAAAAAATAATTCCGGTACATCAACCGGAGTAGATTGGATAAAAAGTTATGGTGCTGAAATTGAAAGCTTTACACCGGTAAATGCTATAGCAATTGGTTCTGTTATTAGTACCGACAAAGAAGCATATGAAACTGTAGTTCACAAAGCTGCTAATGCCTTTAAAATTTGGCGTAATTGGCCAGCTCCTAAAAGAGGAAATGTGGTTCGTCAATTAGGTGATGCTTTACGAGCCAACAAGGAAAATCTGGGAAAATTAGTAAGTTATGAAATGGGAAAAAGCTTGCAGGAAGGCATGGGTGAAGTGCAGGAAATGATTGATATTTGCGACTTTGCAGTAGGTCTTTCTCGACAATTGTACGGCTTAACTATGCATAGTGAACGGCCTAACCATA
>JAGWPI010000306.1 GCA_028877005.1 Bacteroidota bacterium
ATGCCATCTTTAAAAGGAATGGGTTTAAAAGATGTAATGTATTTGTGCGGTAATATGGGATTAAAAATAAATGCCAAAGGCGTTGGTAAAGTAACAGAACAATCTATATTGCCTGGATCACATATTTCGAAAGGACAAATTTTAACCATAGAATTAAATTAAAAAATGAAAATATTACAGGATATATTATATAAGGTGCGTTTGCAAGAAGTATATGGCAATACTGATATACATATATCCGGTTTACATATTGATTCAAGAAAAGTAACCTCCGATTCTGTATTTATTGCTATTAAAGGTGAAAAGGTAGATGGGCACTTATTTATAGATTCTGCAATAGAAAATGGTGCTTCAGTAATTGTTGCTGAACTACTACCACTTGAATTTGTAAAAAATGTCACATATATAAAAGTTAGTAGTACACATGAGGCAGTAGCCTATATGGCACATAATTACTATGATTGTCCATCTGAGAAAATCAAGTTAGTTGGTGTTACAGGTACTAATGGAAAAACAACAGTGGCTACGTTGTTGTATAAACTCTTTTCAGGATTAGGTTATCAATGTGGCTTAATTAGTACTGTTCAAAACCAAATTAAACAAAACATTCTTCCAGCCACACATACAACACCTGATGCCATAAGCTTGAATGCTTTATTGCATCAAATGGTTCTTGAAAATTGTTCACATGTTTTTATGGAATGTAGTAGTCATGCTATTCACCAGAACAGAATTACAGGTTTGCAGTTTATCGGTGCAATATTTACAAATATTTCTCTAGATCATTTGGATTATCATAAAACGTTTGAAGAATATATTAGGGTTAAAAAAAGTTTTTTTGATAATTTATCTGAATCGGCTTTTGCAATTTCTAATAAAGATGATAAACGTGGTGAAGTAATGTTACAGAATACAAAAGCAAAAAAAGTTTATTATAGTTTAAAAGCATCTTCCGATTTTAAAGGTAAAATATTAGATAATTCTTTAACTGGTTTACAGTTGCTAATTAATAAACAAGAAGTGCATTTCAGATTAATTGGTGAGTTTAATGCATACAATTTACTAGCTGTATATGCTACTGCCATTTGTTTAAAAGAAACATCAGAAAAAGTGCTTACTGTACTCAGTGCTGTAACCGGAGCAGAAGGTAGGTTTGATTATATAATTAGTGAAAATGAAGTAATTGGTATTGTAGACTATGCTCATACACCCGATGCACTTGAAAATGTGTTAACAACGCTTAAAAAATTAAAAAAAGATTATCAGCAAATTATAACGGTAGTGGGTTGCGGTGGTGATAGAGATAAATCGAAAAGACCTATTATGGCTCAAGTAGCATGCGATTTAAGTAATAAGGCAATTTTTACAAGTGATAATCCAAGAACTGAAGATCCATTGGATATTCTGGCAGATATGGAAAAAGGCCTAACAGCTTCTGCAAGAAAAAAATATGTAATTATACCCGATAGAAAGCAGGCTATTGAACAGGCTATTAAAATAGCTAATAACGGTGATATTATTTTAGTTGCAGGAAAAGGCCATGAGAAATATCAGGAAATAAATGGCATTAAACAACCTTTTGATGATAAAGAAATCATGCAAGAATTATTTAAAAAAAATAAAGAAAATAAATAAACCGGTAATAATATAAACTATGCTATACGAACTATTTAGCTGGCTTAAACAACATTATAATATTATGGGGGCGGGTATATTTCAATACCTAACCTTTAGGGCAGCCATGGCTATATTATTATCTCTTATTATTACAACCGTTTTTGGTAAAAAATTAATTAATTTTTTGAAGAAAAAACAACTTGGTGAAACTGTTAGAGATTTGGGGTTAGCTGGTGAACAACAAAAGAAAGGTACACCTACTATGGGTGGTATTATAATTTTATTAGCTATTATTATTCCTACTTTATTATTTGCCGATTTAAGTAAAGTGTATATACGGCTTATGCTTTTATGCACAGTTTGGTTAGGTATCATTGGTTTTTTAGATGATTATTTTAAGATTAAAGCAAGAAAACTTGCAACGAAAAGAGGCGAAGCATATAGGAAGCAAGACAGTGATGGGTTGGCTGGTATCAGTAAAATTATAGGGCAGGTAGGTCTTGGAATTATTATTGGGGCTACTCTTTATTTTAATGGTAATGTAACTGTTGAACGCGAAATCATTACCAAAGAACTAAATAATTCTTTACACCCTGGTGAAATAGTTGCTAAAGGTTCTAATGTAGTTACTAAAAATATTGAAGGTAAAAACAGAAAGTTTGTTGAAGTAAAAACGCCGATTACTACCATACCATTTTCAAAAAATCATGAGTTTAATTACAGTAAGTTAATTAGTTGGTTAGGCGCCGGCGCTGAATCTTATACATGGATAATTTATATATTAATTGTAATGTTTATTATTGCTGCCGTCTCAAATGGAGCTAATATTACAGACGGCTTAGATGGTTTAGCAGCAGGTGTAAGTGCAATTATTGGCGCAGGGTTGGGCATATTTGTATATGTAAGTGGCAATTTTAAATTTGCTGAATACTTAAATATAATGTACATACCCAATTTGGGTGAGCTTTCTATTTTTGTTGGAGCATTTGTTGGCGCATGTATTGGATTCTTATGGTATAATGCATATCCTGCTCAAGTATTCATGGGCGATACAGGTAGTTTAGCATTAGGTGGTATTATAGCCTCATTGGCCATTATTGTAAGAAAAGAATTATTAATTCCAATTTTTTGTGGTGTATTTCTTATTGAAGAATTGAGTGTTATTATACAAGTGTCTTATTTTAAATATACAAAAAAGAAATATGGGGAAGGGCGTAGAATATTTCTAATGAGCCCATTACACCATCATTACCAGAAAAAAGGTTTTCATGAGAGTAAAATAGCTGTTAGGTTTTGGATTATCACTTTCTTATGTGTATTACTTTCTATTGTAACCTTGAAAATTCGATAGCCAATTTATGCAGACAAATATTTTAAAACATATTAATTTTTCAAATCCCACTTTCCAAAAATTGGTAGTAATTGGTGCCGGGGAAAGTGGCGTAGGGGCTGCTATTTTAGCAAAGAAAAAAGGCTTTTCAGTATTTGTTACTGATGCAAATATTATTGATGATAAATATAAAATGGAGCTGCAACAATTTGGAATTGACTTTGAAGAAAAAATGCATTCCAGTCATAAAATTATTGATGCTGATCTTGTTATTAAAAGCCCCGGTATTTCTAATAAAAATGAAATTATAAATATTATTAAACAAAAGGGCATTCCCGTTATTAGCGAAGTTGAGCTGGCTTATCAATATTGCGATGGAAGTAAAATTATTGCTATTACCGGTAGTAACGGTAAAAGTACTACTACTGCATTAACTTATCATATTTTCAATAAATCAGGTATGGACTGTGCTATGGTTGGCAATATTGGAATTTCATTTGCAAAGCAGGTAGCACTGGCTCCTAAACAATGGTATATAGCTGAAATTAGTTCTTTTCAATTAGATGACATTGTAGCATTTAAACCACATATAGCTGTTTTGTTGAATATTACTGAAGATCACTTAGATAGATATGATTATCAATTTCAGAATTACATCAACAGTAAGTTTAGAATAATCGAAAATCAATCTTCAGATGATTATTTTATTTATTGTGATGATGATGAAGTAATACAAAAGCAATTAAACAAAATTTCAATCACTCATACTAACCCCTTACCATTCTCTATGAAACACGAAATTAAAAACGGCGCTTACCTAAAAGGTGATCAAATGATGTTACGCATTCAAGAAGAACGCGTAAGCATGAGCATTTATGATTTTGCATTAAAAGGAAAGCATAACACTTACAACACTATGGCTGCTTGTATTGCTGCAACAACTGTTGGTATTAGA
>JAGWPI010000307.1 GCA_028877005.1 Bacteroidota bacterium
ATGTTGGTATTTCGAATAAGTGTAACTGCATCTAACATAGTACCATCGCCCCCTAAACTTATTAAACATTCTACTTCGGGATCAAAATCATCGGCACTTTCAAAAGGTATAATATGCTTGCTTAATGCTTCGGGCAATGGGAATCTGGCCAACAAAGATCGATATAATAAAATACCAATTTTTTGCTGCACCAATAATTCAACCAGCAATTGTAATGGATTGCCTTGTTCTATATCTAATCCGCGGCTATAAATAGCTACTTTCATTGGGTTTGCATTTATTATTGCAATCGGAAATAAACCCGACTTGCATTGTGTGATTGTTGATAGAATAAATACATTTTAAATATTTATGCTGTCATCACACCTATAAAATAAAAAAATTGTTACATCTTTTGATAGCATCAATAAAAGCTTATCAAGCAGTTATTTTTTAAAAACTATTATTTGCATGCAAATATAAACCTTTGCCTCCGAGTTGATTAAAGCTATACTCAAATCGAAACACAAAGTCATAAATAGATACAATGTCTAAGCCAAATCCCCAAGTGCGTAACAGTGTATTATTTAATAAGTTATTGTTTACATAAGGGTTGTAAGCATATCCTATATCACTGTATATTTTGGCATAAAAACGAAAAGGTATCTTATCGTGTGTTTTACTTTTAATGGGATTTTTTAAAATATAAGAAAATAGTTGATGATTGAGTGAAAAATGCGCCAATCCGCCGGCCATCCCATCTGCAACATAATACTCTAAACCACTCATTTGATAGCTGCCATAGCCAAGCAAAGCCTGACTAAAGAAATAGGGATTATAGGGAAATTTAATAGTAGCTGAAATATTGGTTACAAAAAATGTTTTTGGTAAAATAGGTTTTGCCAATAATCCATATAAACCTACTTGCCATAAATTAGTGGTTTTATCTAGCCCTCTTTTATATATACTGCCCTGAGCCTGCCAGCCATTGGTTGGATAAACATTATAATCAGTTTTAAAATATTGATAGCTATAAGAAAAATCAATATACTTTACTTGTGTTAATGCATTAGGAAAGAAAAGTGGATTTAATGCGGCAACAGTATCGGCAATTGCATCATGATTATAAGATACCCTAAAATAGTGGCGTTGGTATTGATCGGGACGATAAGAATAAGTAGCATCAAACCGATAAAAGGTTCGGGCATAATTATTATCATTTTTAAAAAATAATTGCTGATTGGTAAGGCTGGTGGCATAATTTACCTCACGCTGATTGGAGTAGGCAAAACCTACATTAATACCTTGTTTTAACTTTTTATCGAAAAAAGGTAAGTTATATCTTAATGCCACTTGTTGGTTATACCCATTAATTAACCAAATATTTAAATTGTCATTTTGGCCTGTAAAGTTGTTATAATTAAACTTTATACCATAATTTACTCTACTTAAACTACGCTTTTGTTGTACCCACCATTCATTAAAATTTCTATCTACCAGCCTAAAGTAGGGTAATGGCAAAAAGTATAAACGCTCTTTTACGCGTATGTGTATATACGCAATGTTGCCTTGCAGTTTATCAATGTATACACTATCATCTACAAACAAACCGGTGTTATAAATTAATTCTTTCGACTCTATAAGTTTTTGCTGTAACAGTTCAGGTGTAAGTCTATCGCCTTTTTTTATTGTAGCTTCTCTTAATATAATATAGTCCTTTGTTTTTTTGTTGCCAAAAACAGAAATGCCTCCAATAATAAATTCTATAGGGTTTTGCAATGCAACCGAATCTGTATCCTGCGCCTTAACATCTATGCAACAAACTAAAAAAATAATAAGGCACAAATAGCGCATAAAAATAATAAATGATTTTACCAAAGGGTAAAAATAAGGCTTAGCTGTTATTTATATAAAATAGCGGTGAAAATTAACAACAATTCAAATACGTAAAAGGGAATAAAATAGTTGTAATGTATTGTACTAAACATTTAAATAAGCCATCAAATTATTATAGTTGTCTTTTATTTCATTGGCATACAATTCTTCACCAAAGTAATATAGTACTGTATACTCATAGCGTTGAAAAGTAGCAACAATATCGCTTATTTCAGTTTTATTAATTTTTATGATTACTTCTAACTGCCCAATATCATTATTAAAAAAAGTATTTAATTGCGTAATATAAGCGTCATTGGTTTCAACCAAACGATTAATTTCTCCAAAAGAATAATTTTTTCTTTCCATTTGTAATACCAAGGTAGCTCCTGGTGTATCTACGCCCATATATTGAGCCAAAATCTGAAGCAAATCATTTGAAAGTACAATTCCCTCTAACATTTGTTGGTTATTAACCACCGGAATAATGTTTAAATGATAGGCTACCGCTTGTTTTACAACATTAAAAATAGATTCGTTGGCTTTAATAGCTGTTACTTGTGCATCAATTGGTAGTGAGCTTAGTAGGTCATTTTCTGAAACATCTAATAATGCATCTTTATGAATAATGCCAATGTATTGAACGTCTGAACAAACCGGCCATTGGCGCACATCATAAGTATCCATTAACTCTAAAGCTGTAAAAACTTTATCGTTATTGTGTAAGATTGGATAATCAGTATGTATATATTGTTGTGCTAACATGCCAATAAGTAACCTTTTATTAGAATAATATTAACGCAGCTGTGCGGCAGATTGTTTTGTTTTAGCCAAAAACGCTTCTAAAATTTTATTAAATTCATCCGGCACTTCCATCATGGGTGCATGCCCACATTTATCTATGAAATGCAGCTCACTATTGGGTATTAATTTGTTAAACTCTTTCCCTACAAATGGAGGTGTAATGGTATCATTATTCCCCCAAATTAGAAGTGTGGGTTGCATAATTTGATTTAATTCTTCACCCAAATTACTTCTGATGGCACTTTTAGCCAATGCAATAATTTTAATAACTTTTAAACGGTTATTGGTAATTTCAAATACCTCATCCACCAGCTCTTTTGTGGCCATTGCGGGATCATAAAATGTTAATTCGGCTTTTTTTCTTATGTATTCATAATCTCCTCTTTTAGGGTAACTATCGCCCATACCACTCTCAAAAAGGCCCGAACTGCCTGTTAAGGTTAATGTTTTAATTTTTTCCGGGTGTTTTAAAATATGCACCAATGCCACATGCCCCCCTAATGAATTGCCTAATAAATTAATATTTTCATAACCCCGCATTTCAATAAACTTGTGCACATGCTTTTCTAAACCATGAACAGTAGTATGAAAAATATCCAAATCAAACAATGGCAAAATGGGCACTATTACCTTGTGTGTTTTACGAAAATATTCCACCAAATCGGCAAAATTACTCAATGCGCCAAAAAGGCCATGTAACAACAATAATGGTTCACCCTCTCCTTCTTCAAGAAATTTAAATTTATCTATTTGTTTTAATTGATACTTCATGATACGATGCTTAAACCAAGTTCTACTGCGTGTTTATTTACAAATAAAAGCAAATTAAACCGAAAAATTAAAAGTGCTTATAAGTTAACACTACTATTTTAACCGACAACCTATTTGCTAAGTTATTGTTTTCCTGCTTGAATTGAACGGATACCTAAATATAAAGAAAAAAAATTGATGCAATGAATCAACCATTTAAATATGCAATATATCTCTTAACCGGAGTACACTTTGTTGTAAAAAAGGAATTACTAACCCTACTTTATGTAATAACATGGGAACATATTTTTCAATGGCCGGGTATATTTTTGAAGAGTGAATAACTGTGTTGCTTAAAACATGCACCTGAACAGCATAAAAAATAATAATTGCGCCAATACTAGTATACAAAAACACATACAAAACAATTCCCAATAATTTATTTAAAAAACCCATCCATAACATTTCAATAGCCTGCTGCAACACATTGGCTATAAAATGTATACCAATCATTACTACCAATAATACCAATGCAAAAGCTACAAAACTCATCCATTGGCTATTTAGTGCAGTTTGTGTTTGCAACCATACAGCCACCCACTCAAAAGTTTTAAAAGCTATTACTAAACCTGCAATAACAGCTACTATAGAAAATATAGCTACAATAAAGCCACGCTTTAAACCTTTAAGCAAACCTACAATGACCAATATAAACATTACCACATCTATCAACATGATATTTCCGTTTTCAAAAATTAATAAAAATACCTATTATTTGTTGTAAAAGTGTGGTGGTTGGTCGGTTTGAATAATCAACGGTTAGTGCAATAATTTATTTAGGCAGACAATAATTCTTTTACACATGCGGCAATAGCCTTTCCGTCGGCTTGTCCGGCTAATTGTTTAGATGCTACGCCCATTACTTTTCCCAAATCGGCACTAGAAACGGCTCCTGTGGCAGCAATTATTGCTTGCAATGCCGCCTTTAACGCTTCAGGAGATAATTGTTGCGGTAAAAATTTTTCAATCACAGCTATTTCTTCTTCTTCTTTAATAGCCAAATCGGGACGGTTTTGTTGTTGATAAATAGCTAATGAATCTTTTCTTTGTTTTACTAATTTTTGCAATAGCTTTACTGCTGTTTCGTCAGAAATTTGCCCATTGGCACCTGGCTCTGTTTTAGCTTTAATAATTTCGGCTTTAATTGCTCGCAAACCTCTTAATAGCACCTCATTCTTAGCTTTCATGGCTTCTTTCATTTCAGCCATTATTTTTTCTTCTAACTGCATATACTTAATTTTTTATTGAATGTATTTATACCAATTTATTTTGCTGTAATTGAATAGCTTTAAATTTTTGGTAAAAACTTTTGGCAAATGATTTCATATCCTCTACCAATTCTTTGTGCTGTGTAGCTCTACCAAAGGTATCGGCCATTGACATAAGGTTTTGATAATAAAAATCTGCCATTTCATCTACCATCATTTCCTTAGTCCATAAATCAATGCGTAATGCGCTTTTATCCATACCATCCCAAAAAGCCACCATCATAGCCTTGGCTTGTTGCAACTCTTCCACTGTACTATCACTGGCTTGCCACTGTATATTTGCCGGAATTTTATCGGCATCTAATGTTACTTTAATTTGAATATCTGATTGATGCATATTGAATGAGTTATAAGGCGTAAAAGTGCAAAAATACAATATTCGGGGCAATGGGTACACCTAATTGAATCCTCTTTTCGCTTGTAACAAGGAATGTATTATTTTTTTGTTACTAATTGTATGGCTCGCCAAAAATCAGCAGCACTGGCGTCCCAACTAAATGTAGCAGCTTGTATTCTACCTGCTTGTATTAACTGGCTTCTTTTTATTTCGTCTTTATAAAGTATTTGCATTTGCTGCGCTAATTCCTCCACATTATCCGGCGATACCTGCAAGGCAGCATTGCCGGCAATTTCGGGTAAGCTGCCGGTATTGCTGCATATTACCGGAGTACCGCTTTGCATGGCTTCTATAATTGGCACACCAAATCCTTCAAAAAAAGAGGGGTATACTAATGCATATGCCGATGCCATAATAGCCTGTAATGCAGTATCATTTATATAGTCTAACAATACAACATCTTCCCTATGTTTGTAGCTATCTAACTTTTCAAGTAGGTCTTTATACTGCCAAGCCAAGCGTCCGGCTACCAATAACTTCATATTACTTTTTTGCCATTTTTTAAAAATAGTAAATGCTTTTAGCAAATGCAGTAAATTTTTTCGGGGATGAATACCACCTACGAATAAAAAATATTCACAACCCTGTGCATATTGCGCCTTTATAGCCTGCCGCTCCTCAAAACCCAGTGGTTGAAAGCCAGGTTTGGCGGCATTATGCACTACAGTTATTTTGTCAGCAGCAAAGGGGTAATGCTGTATAATATCTGCTCTTGAAAATGCAGATACGGTAACAATACCCTGTACTTTCTTTAAGAAACGGGGCGTAAAATAACGGTAATAATATAAATGATGTTTAGGAATAAAACTAGGATAATGCTTAAAAGCCAAGTCGTGTACCACCAGCAACTGTGGAATTGCAGAGGTTAGAGAGGCAAATCCATAAGGTTGTATCAATACATCGGGACTATATTTACGTAGGGCTAATGGCACTTTTACATCATACCAATACTTAAATGAAAGAGCATGTCGGGCAGGCGGTGTAACCACTAACGGTAGTACATTGCTACCTGTAATAAAACGGCTATCATAATCATGGTCAAAAATATAAATAAACTGTATTTCCGGATGTTGCTGTACCAGCCGTTGAAATATTTCATTCACATAATTTCCATATCCCTCTAACATATCTGCGCGTAAAAATCTGGCATTCAAAGCAACACATTTCATATTCAATGCTTTATGGCAAAAAACAATATTCAACAATGGTTTATGAGTAATGATAAAAACCTTTCCC
>JAGWPI010000308.1 GCA_028877005.1 Bacteroidota bacterium
TGCAAGGATGGTTAAAAGAAGTAAGCGGCCATGTAGCAGCAGCCATCCCCTTGTATCAACGGGCTTGTTACATAGAAGGCAAAGACTTTAGCTTTACCGAATTTTATTTATTAAGAAGTTTTGTAAAGCAAAAACAATATGCTTCGGCCGACTCACTTATACAAGTGCTTCAATACCAGCAACAATCTTCATTTGTATATTTCCCGCAAGCTTTGTTTAGCAAAGAACTGGCTTTTTATTACCAACAAACAAACCAACCCGATTCCGCTTTGTGGCATTTACTAAAGTATTACCAATTAAAAGATTCATTACTTCAGGCAGCTCATTATATACAATTGAAAGAAATAGATACTAAATACCAAACTGAGGAAAAAGACAGACAGATTGCTGCAGCTGCCCAAATAAAAAAGTACCAGGATTTGCAGTTAATAGAAGCCCAAAAAATGAATCGTTTAATGCTTATTGTTGTTATTGCATTATTAGCCATAGTGCTATTAGTAGGTTATGTATGGCAACAAAAACGAAAACAAGCCTATGTTTTAGCGCAAA
The DNA here is from genome assembly GCA_028877005.1 of Bacteroidota bacterium. GTDB lineage: Bacteria > Bacteroidota > Bacteroidia > Chitinophagales > Chitinophagaceae > Hydrotalea. The sequence goes on from JAGWPI010000308.1 coordinate 550, forward strand.
AAAACAATAAAATTGAACTGCTAATTAGAGAGCTGCACCACCGAGTTAAAAATAATTTGCAAATAGTGTCGGGTATTTTATCCTTGCATGCCAATCGTATGCAAAACAATTCTGCAAAAGAGGCATTAGAAGAGGGAAAGGCAAGGGTAAATGCTATTGCACTACTGCACCAACGCCTTTACATGGATGATGATGTGGCCAATGTAAATATGGAGGAATATTTACAGAACTTGAGCATTTCATTGGCAAACTCTTTTGGTTATGATTTGGCACATGTGCAAACAAATGTGAAGCTAAGCACCAATAGAATGTCAATAGATAAAGCAATACCTATTGGTTTAATTATTAATGAACTGGTTACCAATGCTTTTAAACATGCTTTTACAAATACCATACATCCCTTGGTCACCATCGAATTGCAAATGATTAAACAACATACCTTACAACTAAAAGTATCGGATAATGGTGTGGGTATGCCTAATATGGCAGATATGGAAAAAAATACTTCCTTTGGTATGCGCATGGTACAAACCTTAGTACAGCAATTAGATGCACAACTTAATTTTTCCTCACATAACGGAACCCAATTTGTTATTGAAATGAATAATATATGATGCATATTACAGAAACTATATTAATTGTAGAGGATGAATTCATTACTGCTGCATTAATCAGTGATATATTATCTGAAGAAGGGTTTCATATAATGGGGCCTGTAAAAAGTGCAGCGGAAGCTGTTGCCCTTTGCGAAAAATCAACCATTCTGCCCGATGTTGCCCTTTGTGATATTCATATTAAAGGTAACGAATCGGGTATTGCGCTAGCCCAAACTTTACAATCAAGATTTCATTGTGCCATTGTATTTTTAACTGCATTTACCGATGCACCTACACTAAAAGCAGCATTTGCATTAAAGCCCGTCATGTATGTTACGAAACCCTTTTCTGAAACACAGCTATTGGTGGCCGTACGTATGGCTATGTTTCATTTATTAGAACAACGATCCGGGAAGCCTTCATCTACTACTTTGTTACTTACCAACAGAGAAAAAGAAATAGTGGCCTTGGTGCAAAATGGATTTTCTTCTAAACAAATTGCTCATCGCTTACATATTAGTATAGAAACGGTTAAAACGCATAGAAAGCGTATGCTGCAAAAAAATGGACTGAATAGCATTTCTCAATTGGTGTTTTTGCTGCATCATGTGGCTTAAGTTATATAGTAGTATCGGTTTATCTTTCTTTGTTTTTTATCTGTCACCCTAAAGGGGTATTTTTTGCTGCTGTTACCCACACTATTTTGCGCAAGGTTTAATCCATTCAACATGCACCTATCGCATCAACCAAAACGTAGCAGTAATAAGCACTTGTTTTCAATTACATGGATTGGCATATTATTGTTATTGTGTTCCCTAAAAAGTGTTGCGCAAACAACTGCGCAGCCAAGCTCTACTGCTTTTGCAGATACTACCGGGGGATATGGATTTATGTATTTAACAGTAAACTGTTTTGAGTGCTTTCCTCGCAATTTAGTATATTATAAAAAATTCATTATTGTAAGCGGTATTTATAAAATAAGCAATGTATATCATCCTACATCGGCTCGCTCTGCAACACATTTTCGTGCACAGATTATTGCGCAAAATTATTTTGTGAACAAAGAATTTCAATTATGGAAATCACCTCAGGTATTTAATTCATTAGATGAAATAATAGAATATAAAGATGAATTTATTAAACGACTAACTATTGAAAATTATAAAGTCATCAATTTTAATGATAGGATAGATACTAAAACTTTATCAGATGCACAATAAAAATAATGCCTATACAATTGCACTGATTGTATGTTTACTAATGGCTGGGGTATGGATATATTGGTTGGGAAGGCCGGATGCTACTGTTTATGAGCATTGGTTAAGCATTACTAAAAGTGGTAAGCAGCTTGCATTGGCTAATTGGGTGCCTGATTTTTGTTGGTGCTATGCACTACTGGCTAGTTTTGGTGTAATATGGCATGGTTGGATAAATGTACCCTTTGTTTGGAAAATGTTTTGTTGGGTTTTACCTATTGGTTCAGAGTATTTGCAATGGTTGCATATCATTCCGGGAACCGCCGATGTGTGGGATGTGTTTAGGTATATAATTGTGTATGTATTAATAGCTGTAAAACCTATACAACTATGCATGCATATATTGAAACATAAGCGTTTATTTTTTCATGATTTTTTAGGCCATCCTATTCAATAGTATACAAATGTGTATTACATTTTTATGTGCCGGTAATAGGTAGGATGTATGCTGCTGGCATCCCCCTTGTCGTCAAATTCATGTTAAACGGTAACGCATGTTGCCATATAGAAAATATTTTTATCAACATTCAAAATCAAACACATGAAATTTAAACCTACAAAACACATGCTATCTGCTCTTGCAGGCATCCTTTTCATCATTTTTTTAGCTGCCAGTGCTACACAAAAGGTGGCACCACCTCCCCCTCCGCCCACTATTAAAGTGCCCATGTATGATTATGCACCCCCACAAAATGAAAAGCCTAAATCAGCACAGGTTGTTTTTTTATTGGTAGATCCTTCCTATCAAGATAAGTTCAAGTTTTCCAGCTATAAGCTGTTTTCAGATTTTTCAAAAGCCATGTCTGCCGATTATAATGAAGCACTTACCGCTAAAGGTTATACTGTGCGTGGCCCTTTTGAATATTATGACCAGGTGGTGTACTCCGATAAAAAAGAAAGTGATTTATTGCTAAGCGTGGAAATAGATTTTGATTTAAATGACCAAAATATTAAATGGGTTGCCCATCAGTATTATGTTAGCGGTAAAGGAAAATATGCACAGTTTGGCACTAACTATTCTATCGATGGATTTTTTGTATTATCCGGTAAAGTAAATATGGTGGTATCTGAACCCATTACACGCGAAAAACTTTGGGCTAAAAGCATTCCGCTAAAACAAAAAGAAATCCCGGTTTCTTCCTCTTATTATTATGATCAGTTAAAAAATTACAATAGTGCTTTTACAAAAGATCCCACTGTGATAAATCCCATTATTAA
>JAGWPI010000309.1 GCA_028877005.1 Bacteroidota bacterium
GATGAAGCAAGTATGCATTCCGGTAATCATTATTCAAACATTTTATTGAAAGCAGCAAATGAAGAAGGTGCACAAATGATAATTATGAATAATGCAATTGAGGCAGATATTGCCGCCATGGAATCGGCGGATGATCGCCGACTTTTTATGGACGAATATCAAATGAAAGAACCCGCTTTAAATAGATTAATTCAAAGTGTGTACAAACTTTTAAACTTAGAAACCTATTTTACCGTTGGCGTACAAGAAGTAAGAGCTTGGACTATTCATGTTGGGTGGAAAGCTCCACAAGCAGCAGGAGTAATACATAGCGACTTTGAAAAAGGGTTTATTAAAGCAGAAGTAATTGCCTATGAAGATTTTATAAAATACGGAAGCGAAGCAGCCTGCCGCGATAATGGTAAATTAAGAATTGAGGGAAAGGAATATATTGTTAAAGACGGTGATATTATGCACTTTAGATTTAATGTGTAAGCCTACCTATAATTTTTATTAAAAGATCTAAATGCTTTCTTAAAATGAAAGCATTTGTTTTGATGTTTAGTACATTTGAGCAATGCAGGCTAATATTTCAATTTGGGAAAAAGAAAGTTTTTTTGCGAAGCAAGATGTAATTATTGTTGGCGGAGGACTAATGGGTTTGTGGTCTGCTATAGCAATTAAAGAAAGCAATGCACAACTTCGAGTAACCATTTTAGAAAAAAATAGCACCCCATTAGGTGCATCTACCCGTAATGCAGGATTTGCCTGTTTTGGCAGTCCAACTGAATTGTTGCATGATGCTCAAACTTTAGGAGAATCGGCTATGTTAGCTATTACCGAAAAAAGATATAAAGGCATCCAAAAAATTCTTCGTTACTTACCCAAACATACCATAGATTTTGATCCATGTGGAGGTTATGAATGTCTTACTCAATCACAATTACCTACTGATTCTATCGCAGAAAAAATCGCATATCTTAATAAATTATTAGCACCCATTACCCAAACTAATACTACTTTCATTAGAAACGACGCAGCGTTAACCTTTTTTGGATTGCAACATTTTGATGCACTCATTCAAAATAAATTGGAAGCTGCTTTACATAGTGGTAAATTAGTAAAAGCATTACAAGTTGTAGCCTTTCAATCAGGCATTCAGATTTTAAGTGGTATAGATGTTATAGAATGTAAGCAAATAAATAATGGTGTTCAAATAAATACCCAACAAAAAATTGTTTTTAATGCAGAGAAAGTAGTGCTGTGCACCAATGCATTTTCAAACAACATCAATACCGGCCATACTATTCCTATAATGCCAGGCAGGGGGCAAATTATACTTACCTCGCCTATACCTAACTTGCCTTTACATGGCACATTTCACTTTGATGCAGGTTTTTACTACTGGCGTAATTTAGGAAACAGAATTTTATTGGGTGGTGCAAGAAATAAGGCATTTGAAGAAGAAACTACAACAGAACTCAATACAACTAATAAAATTCAAAGGGAGTTAGAACAATTTTTACAAAAACATATACACCCTTCTATTCATTATTCCATAGAACAAAGATGGAGCGGTATTATGGGGTTTACGCAAAATCATTTACCTTATGTACATTTTATAGAATCGAATATTTTAGCTGTAATTGCCTGTAACGGTATGGGGGTTGCATTAACACCTATAATTGCAGAAGAAGTTGCCCATAATATATTACAAACCAATGGTTAATAAAATAATTTATTTTGAATTTAAAATATAATAAAAGAAATGAATTTATTAAAAGTTAATTTTTCTAAGAACGATTTACTAAAATTTAGATTACCTTATATTATAGGTACCATTTTCATTTTTATAACTGCGTGTCACAATAATAGCAATAACAATAATACTACAACCATTGCCCCTCCTGCTATTCCTTCATTATCTTATCAAATAATTTCTGTATATCCACACGATACAAGTTCATTTACAGAAGGTTTAGAGTATCAGCATGGTTTTTTATATGAAAGCACTGGTGATCCAGATTATGCCGGCAGAAGTAAGTTAGCCAAAATAAATGTATCGACAGGGAAAGACATGCAGAAAATCATATTAGCACCAGCTTATTTTGGAGAAGGCATCACCCTTTTAAACGGTAAAATTTATCAACTTACCTATAAGGAACAAAAATGTTTTGTATATGATGCTGCAACTTTGAAAAAAATAAAAGAGTTTTCGTATCAGGGAGAAGGTTGGGGAATGACAAATGACGGGAAAAATTTAATAATGGATAATGGCACAAATAATTTGATTTACAGGAATCCAGAAACATTTAATATTGTGAAAACAATACCTATAATAGGTGTACCCAAGGATTATAGCGGTCATCAAGTTTTTATAAATGAATTAGAATATGTAGATGGATATATTTATGCCAATTTATATACAATGGATTTTGACCAACTTGTTAAAATAGATACAGCTAATGGGAAAGTGGTTGGCATTTTAAATGTAAATGGTTTATTAGAACGCTATGCCCCACCTGCCGAAACATCAAAGCGTGATGTATTAAATGGCATTGCTTATGATAGTGGTAATAAAACATTTTATATAACCGGAAAATACTGGCCCAAATTATTTGCTATTCAAATTCACTAAAACTTTACAACCTAATAGGAATATGGCAATCTTTTAAAAATATTTTTAAATCAGGAATTGCTATTTCTTTAAAATGAAAAATGCTCGCTGCCAATGCAGCATCTGCATATGCATCTTTAAATACCATTTCAAAATGCTGCATTGTTCCACCACCGCCACTGGCTATAATTGGTATGGGTAAAAGTGTACTTATTTGCCGTGTAATATCCAGCGCAAATCCTTTTTTAGTTCCATCATTGTTCATGGAAGTCAATAAAATTTCTCCGGCACCGGCATTATAGGCTAATTTTGCCCACTCGGTACACAACATATTTGTTTTTGTACGCCCACCATTTAAATAAACATACCAAAAACCATCTTCTTCTTGTTTTGTGTCAATAGCTAGTACAACAAACTGACTCCCAAATTCATTAGCTAATTGTGTAATTAGGTTTGGTTGTTTAAAAGCTGCTGTATTAACAGATACTTTATCTGCCCCATTGTGTAATAACACAGAGGCATCATCAACTGAACTAACTCCGCCACCTACTGTAAATGGTATATTAATATTTTTCGCAATTCGATTGGCCATTTCTTTAAAGGTCTTGCGCTTTTCAACCGTTGCTGTAATATCTAAAAAAACTAATTCATCAGCCCCTTGTTCAGCATAAAAAGCACCTAACTCAGCGGGGTCACCGGCATCTCTGATTTGTTCAAAATGGATACCTTTAACAGTGCGGCCATCTTTAATATCTAAGCAAGGAATAATTCTTTTGGTAAGCCCCGATAATTGGCTTACATTATTATTTATTACCATTTTATTCGTTTAATGTATTAAATTGAACAAGATCGTTCAAGGATATTTTATTTTCATAAATGGCTTTACCTACAATAGCACCACTGCAGCCAATTGCTTTTAGTTGAATTAAATCTTGTAGTGTACTTACACCGCCGCTTGCAATTAATGCAAGCTTAGGTTGGCTATTAATTAAACGCCGGTATAAATGAATAGAGGGGCCTTCCATTTTGCCGTCCTTGCTTACATCTGTACAAAAAATTTGGGTAACACCCAATGAAAGATAAGTGGCAATAAAATCATCGATAGGTATATTAGTAGTTTCTAGCCAACCATTAATTGCAATGAAACCATTTTTAATATCAGCACCTAATAAAAACTTATCAACACCAAAATGTTGAAGCCATTGAGTAAATAAAGGTTGATTATTAACTGCTATACTTCCAATTGTAACA
>JAGWPI010000310.1 GCA_028877005.1 Bacteroidota bacterium
GAAGGCGCTCTTATTGTTTTATTTGTATTAATTATTTTTTTGGGCAACTTACGGGCAGGCCTTATTGTTGCTTCAGTGATTCCATTAAGTATGTTATTTGCAGTTGTAATGATGAATTTTTTTGGTGTTAGCGGGAATTTAATGAGTTTAGGTGCACTTGATTTTGGGTTGCTTGTAGATGGCGCTGTTATTATAGTAGAAGCTGTAATGCATAAAATAGTTCACTCACACGCTTATATACGTGCTTCAAAACTTAGTCAGCATCAAATGAATAAGGAAGTAGAAACATCTGCCGGTAAAATGATGAGTTCTGCTGCATTTGGTCAAATAGTAATCCTAATTGTTTACTTGCCCATTTTAAGTTTACAAGGTATAGAAGGAAAAATGTTTAAGCCAATGGCTGAAACTGTTTCTTTTGCCATTTTAGGTGCATTTATATTATCACTTACTTATGTTCCTATGGTAACCTCTTTATTTTTAAGTAAAAAGGTTAATCATAAGAAAAATTTTTCTGATAAAATGATGTATCGCTTACAACTTTGGTACAAGCCAATTTTAATTAAAGTTTTAAAGATACCTTCAACTATAGTTGCTATTAGTTTTATATTCTTCATCGCTGCAATTTGGTTATTAACAACCTTAGGTGGAGAATTTATTCCTAAATTAGAAGAAGGTGATTTTGCAGTAGATACCAGATTATTAACCGGATCATCTTTAACCAATACAATTGCAACAACAGAAAAAACAGCAAGTGTTTTGCTACATCAGTTTCCTGAAGTAGAGAAAGTAGTTACCAAAATCGGATCAGGAGAAATTCCAACTGATCCCATGCCTGTTGAAGCAGCAGATATGATGGTTATTTTAAAAGATAAAAAAACATGGAAAAGTGCCAAAACATTTGATGAATTGGCAGAAAAAATGAGTAAAGCTTTAGAGGCAGTTCCGGGTGTAGCAACGGGCTTTCAATTTCCTGTACAAATGCGCTTCAATGAATTGATGACTGGCGCCAGACAAGATGTAGTTTGCAAAATATTTGGCGATGATTTAGATTCTTTGGCAAAATATGCAAATGCCTTGGGTAATATTATACAGTCAGTAAAAGGAGCTCGCGATTTATATGTAGAGACGGTTACCGGTGTTCCACAAATTGTTATACATTATAATAGAGCTGCAATTGCTAAATATGCTGCAAATGTGAATGAAATAAATACGGCCGTACAAGCTGCTTATGCCGGTGCAACGGCCGGATTGGTTTTTGAAGGTGATAAACGTTATGATCTAGTAATACGATTAGATAATCAACAACGAGAAAGTATTAGCAATATTGGTAACCTTCAAATTGGTGTAGCCAATGGCCAGCAAATACCTTTAAATAACTTGGCTAGTATTGAGATTACTGATGGCCCCTATCAAATTCAACGAGAGGATGCACATAGAAGAATTACAGTTGGATTTAATGTTCGTGGACGCGATGTAGAAAGTATTGTGAATGAATTGCATGATAAAGTAGAAAAACAATTAAAATTTCCTCCAGGTTATTATATAACCTACGGAGGACAATATGAAAATTTACAACGGGCAACTAAACGGTTAAGTATTGCGGTTCCTGTTGCATTATTGTTAATATTATTAATGCTCTATTTTGCATTTCATAATATAAAATATGCTTTACTTATTTTTTCTGCTATACCACTTTCTGCCATAGGTGGCGTTTTTGCACTGTTTTTACGAGGTATGCCTTTTAGTATATCTGCTGGTGTTGGTTTTATTGCTTTATTTGGTGTTGCTGTTTTAAACGGTATTGTTTTAATTGGTGAAATGAACCGTTTAAAATTGGAAGGAAATAAATCTATTGTACAAATTATTATTCAGGCTACGCAAATACGGTTACGTCCGGTTTTGATGACAGCTTCTGTTGCATCGTTGGGATTTTTACCTATGGCCTTAAGTAATGGTGCCGGTGCTGAAGTGCAAAGGCCTTTAGCTACGGTTGTTATAGGCGGCTTAATTACAGCCACATTGCTGACACTTTTGGTATTACCATCTTTGTATTTGTTATTTGAAACAAAAAAGAAACCAATGAAAAGAAAATTAAAATATAAACTACCCGGTAGTTTTTTGTTACTTTTTTTATTATTTGTAGCTTTTGCACAAGCACAATCTTCTGTTAAAAAGATTTCTTTAATTGAAATCACAGAAAAAGCATTACAAAATGCACCTGCTATTAAAGTGTCTTTGTTGCAGGAAAAATATAATCAAGCAATGGAAGGAACTGCTTCAGAGATACCTAAAATGCAGTTTAATGCAGAGTTGGGTAATTACAACAGTATGTTTTTTGATTCTAGACTAATGATTATGCAAAATTTTTCTTTACCCGGTTATTATGCCTCTTTAAAAAAGTTACTCATAACAAATACAGCTATTGCCAGAGCGCAGAGCAGATTACAAAAGGCAGAAATAAAAAAATTAGTAGAACAACTATACATTACGCTGCAATATCAAACTGCACAACTTAATTTGTTGCAAAGGTTAGATAGTATTTATGCTTATTATAAAAACATAGCCACACTTCGTTATGATAAAGGAGAGAGTAATTTATTAGAAAAGACAACACTTGAAAATACTGCAGATAATATAAGTGTAAGTGTTTCTCAAATTAAAAATGATATACTTTCTACTCAATTACAAATGCAATTATTTACCCAGGAGAATGTACTATTTGAACCAGCTGATACTTTAAGTTCAACACCATTATTGGTAGATACAATTGGTTTAAAAAATCATCCCTTTATTGAATTGTACAAACAGCAACAACAGCAAGCAGCTATGTTAACAAAAGTTGAAAAGGCAAAATTACAGCCCGATTTTGTAGTTGGTTATAACAATCAGTCTATTGTAGGCTGGCAACTTTCTAAAGATAGGGTAGAAGATTATTATAACGCCTCATCACGCTTTTCTTCATTTTCATTGGGTATGGGAATTCCCCTTTTTAATAAAGCACAGCATGCGCGTATTGCAGCTGCTGCTATAAATGAAAAAGCTTCGCAAGCTGCAACTGAAGCTGTTGAGCATCAATTAGAAACCTCCTTTCAAAAATATGCACAATTGTTTCATAAATATTCTACTGCTGTGCATTATTATAAAACTAAAGGATTGTTGCAGGCAAATGTGTTAATGCAAACTGCCTCTTTACAATATAAATCAGGCGCAATAAATTATATTGAATGGGGTACATTGTTGTCACAATCTATTGCGTTACAAAATGATTATTTGAATGCTTTGTATAACCAACAAATGGCTATATCTGAAATTCATTATTTACTTAATTAGTATAAATTAAATTAATATGTGTAAATATATTTATATTATAGGGCTTACAATTTTTTTATTTGCCTGTAAAAATGCTTCTACAACTACTGAAGTTAACAATTCAGTACCTCACGAAGATTCTATTGTAGTTTTAAACGATACACAATTTTATAATGCAGGTATTCAATTGATTAAACCTGTAAATAAAATCATACATCAAACCGTTACTATCAATGGAGTAGTAGATGTGCCTCCTCAAAGTATGATATCTGTAAGCATACCTTTGGGTGGATATTTAAAAAGTACGCATTTGTTACCCGGTACTAATGTACATAAAGGCGAAGCAATTGCGGTAATTGAAGATCAAAATTTTGTACAACTACAACAAGATTACCTAGTAGCTAAAGCAAAATTGGCATATCTAGAAAAAGATGTACAAAGACAAAAAGAGCTAAGTGACCAAGATGCTTCTAGTAAAAAGACTTACCAACAAGCATTGGCAGATTTCAATATACAAATGGCTATGTTAAAGGGAATGGAAGAAAAACTGCTTATGATTAATATTAATCCTTCTAATTTAACTACTCAAAATATTTCCAGAACAGTGCAGTTATTATCGCCAATAAATGGTTATGTAACAAAGGTGAATGTTAACATTGGGCGATATGTTAATCCTTCTGATGTGTTGTTTGAGTTAGTAAATCCTGATGATATTCATGCAGCCATGACTGTTTTTGAAAAAGATATTGCACTGTTTCAAAAAGGCATTACGGGTAAAGTAGCTTTAACAAGTGATACAGCAAAGAAATTTGATGTGGAAGTTATTTTAGTTACTAAAAATGTAAATGATAACAGAACTGGCATGTTGCATTGTCATTTTGAAAAACCGAACCATAGTTTATTGCCTGGTATGTTTTTAACAGGTGTGTTTAATGTAACTAGTCATCAGGCTATTGTTGTACCAGAAAATGCAGTTGTTCATTATAATGGGAAAGAATATGTATTTGTACAAAATTCAAAAAATTCATTTGTTGCTACACCCGTAGAAACCGGAATTTCTGAAAATGGATATATAGAACTAAAACCTACTGCAAATAAAAATTGGCTTGCCGTTCAATTAGCAGGCGGTAACGCATATGCATTAATGGGTAAACTAAAAAATAAAATGGAAGATTAATGAAATTGTTAACATGTTATTCCTAACGGTAAACTTAAATGTTTCCGTTAGGAATGCATTTTACGTCCCCAATTAATTTTTCTGCCAATTAAAACTTTAAAAACAAAACGATCTGTGGCAGGTGTTAAACCCCACCCAGGACCAATGTTTACTTCCCACTTATTATTATTTTCTAAGTCATATGCTAAAAATAATGCATGGTTTTCTTGTGGTAATGCTTCAATACTATTAATAGGGCCTATGGAGCCATAGTACTCAAAACCTAAATCAGTATTTTTAAAAAATTGATAAGCAACTTTTA
>JAGWPI010000003.1 GCA_028877005.1 Bacteroidota bacterium
ATAAGTAAAGACTCTATTCCTAACCATATTAATACCGCACGTAATGCCTTACTTTATTATATGGCTGAAACTGGAAATTTTGAATTTGCCAAAGGGAAAATGATTTTTTTAAGTGGCTCACCTGTATTGGAAAGGGTGGGAGGAATACCTACCGGTCGTTTAAGCGGTATTGTTAATCACCATATCCCTCGTTATTTAAGAGCCAATCAATTACCTAGTTTTGAAACCAATTGCATTGAAGATTGGGAAACAAAATTAGATAAAATTGTAGAAGAAACTTTGCATCAAAATATGACTCTAATTAGCGGAATTCCCCCTTGGATGCAAATGTATTTTGACCGATTAATTGAAAAAACGGGTAAAACAGTGGCAGAAATTTTCCCCAACTTTAGCATTATGATACAGGGTGGTGTGAATTTTGAACCCTATAAACAAAAGTTGTATAACAGTATTGGTAAGCAAATTGATTGTTTAGAATTATTTCCGGCCAGCGAAGGTTTTTTTGCTTTTCAAGATAATCCGAATAAGCCCGGTTTATTACTTAATACAAATAGTGGAATTTTTTATGAGTTTGTCCCGGCAAATGAAATTTTTAATGAAAAACCAACCAGACTTACACTTGCCGATGTAAAAATTGGTGAAAATTATGCTTTAATTATTAGCACTAATGCAGGCTTATGGGCATATAATATTGGTGACACAGTTAAGTTTATTAGTACCAATCCTTATAAAATTCTAGTTACAGGTCGTATTAAGCATTTTATTTCTGCATTTGGCGAGCATGTTATAGCTGAAGAAGTAGAATATGCTTTATTAAAAGCTGCTAATGAAGAAGGTATAAAAATTATTGAATTTACAGTGGCTCCAAATATTTCGAAAGACAAAGGGAACAGTTTTCATGAATGGTTCATAGAGTTTGAAGACATCCCCAACAATTTGGACGCATTTGCCTTGAAGGTTGATTATAATTTACGCGCTAAAAATGTTTATTATGACGATTTAATTAAAGGTAATATTCTTCAAACTTTAGTTATTAAGCCATTGCAAAAAAATGCTTTTATTAATTACATGCGTTCAATTGGTAAATTAGGAGCACAAAACAAAGTACCTCGCTTAAGTAATGATAGAAATATTGCCGATGCTTTAACTTCTTTTATACTTTAAAGTTTGGCTTTCGCATTTTACTATGGTATAAAATCGGTATAAAACTATCTTCCATGAATCTTATTTGTATGAAATACCTTATTTTGTACATCTTTGGTACAATAAAATGCTAAAATTCAATGACAAAACAAAAACGAATTGCTCTATTTGGATCAACCGGCTCTATAGGAACCCAAGCTCTAGAAGTAATAGCAGCCAATCCCGATAAATTTTCTGTTGAAATATTAACCGCTCAAACCAACGATGTACTATTGGTGCAGCAAGCAATTCAATTTAACCCTAACTGTGTTGTTATTGCTGATGAAAGAAAGTATATTGCCGTAAAACAAGCACTAGAACATACACAAGTAAAAGTTTTTGCCGGCGAAAAAGCATTGGAAGAGGTTGCTGCATTGAATTGTTATGATATAATGTTGGCGGCTATAGTTGGCTATGCAGGATTAAAACCCACACTTACTGCCATTCAACATAAAAAAGCTATTGCGTTGGCCAATAAAGAAACATTGGTTGTTGCGGGTGATATTATTATGCAAAAAGCACTTGAAAATAAAGTTCCTATTATACCAGTAGATAGTGAACATTCAGCTATTTTTCAATGTTTAATTGGAGAAAGTAATAACCGAATAGAAAAAATAATTCTTACGGCAAGTGGGGGCCCATTCTTAGGTAAAAAACCAAATTTTTTGGTGAATGTTAAGAAAGAACATGCATTACAACACCCTAATTGGTCAATGGGTGCTAAAATTAGTATTGATTCTGCCACACTAATGAATAAAGGTCTGGAAATGATTGAAGCAAAATGGTTATTCAACTTAAATGCAGATCAAATTCAGGTAGTTATTCATCCTCAAAGTATTATTCATAGTATGGTTCAATTTGAAGATGGAAGTATTAAGGCACAAATGGGTTTACCTGATATGAAATTACCTATTCAATACGCTTTGGCATTTCCCCAACGAATTCCTAATCAATTTTCAAGATTCGATTTTAAAAAAGCATCTACCTTACAGTTTGAAGAGCCAGACATGCGCACCTTTCGAAATTTAGCATTAGCCACCGAGGCTTTGTATAAAGGGGGTAATCTTCCTTGTATTATGAATGCCGCCAACGAAATTGCTGTATATGCATTCTTAAGAAATCGTATTGGATTTTTAGATATCACTGAAATGATTGAACAAACAATGAATAAAGTAGCATTTATTGCACAACCAACTTTAGATGAATACTTTGATAGTGATGCCGAAGCACGTAATTTCGCGGCCTCATTAATTCAATTGTAATGATAAGTTGTTGAAGGAATATAATAATGGAGTCACTATTGAATAAAAATAAATATAAATTAAATAATAAAACCAAATGAGTGTTTTAGTCATTGATTGGAGTGTAGTGGGTATTAAAGCAGGACAATTTATACTGTCATTTTCAATTCTTGTTATTTTACATGAATTAGGTCATTTTTTGCCGGCACGCTGGTTTAAATGTAGAGTGGAAAAGTTTTTTCTTTTTTTTAATCCTTGGTTTAGTTTATGGAAAAAGAAAATAGGAGAAACAGAATATGGTATTGGTTGGGTTCCATTTGGTGGATATGTGAAAATTGCCGGTATGATTGATGAAAGCATGGACAAAGAGCAGTTGAAAAACGAACCTGAGCCATATGAATTTCGTGCAAAGCCGGCCTGGCAACGACTCATCATAATGTTAGGAGGTGTAACCGTTAATATTTTATTAGCAATTGTAATTTTTGTTGGCATTATGTATACCTGGGGTGAAAAATATATTCCGGCACAAAATTTAAAGTATGGTGTTTATGTTGATAGTTTAGGGAAAAAAATAGGTATGCAAGATGGTGATAAAATTATTGCTGTAGCAGGTAAACCTGTTGAAAAAATTGGCACTGTGGGTTCAATGATTATTCTTAATCAAGCAACAAATATTACCATTGATAGGAATGGGAAAGATACCCTGCTAAACATACCTCCAGGCTTTATTGAGCAGCTAAATAAAAACAAATTGGGTGGTTTTACTTATGTTAGAATTCCTTTAATAGTTGATACTGTTCTCCCAGGCACTATTATTAAAAGCAATCAACCTATTAGAAAAGGGGATAGAGTAATAGCTATTCAACATATGCCTATTTCCTATAATAATCAAGCATTTAATTTATTAAAAGATATAAAAAACCAAGATTCTATTCATTATACTTTTCTTCGTAATAACACTGATACCATTGAGGCTACTATTTTAAACAACACTACTTCTAAAACAAAATCGGGTATTGGCTTTCAGGCTCCTGATGAGGTTTTAGGAATAGTTCAAATAAAATATACCTTCCTTCAGGCTATTCCTGTTGGAATTGAAAAATGTTATAGTACGCTCATTAATTATGTAAGTAATCTAAAATTACTCTTTACTTCTAAAGAGGTAAAAGTTAATGATTCTTTAGGAAGTGTTATTTCAATTGGTGGTATATTCCCGGGTGTATGGGATTGGCAGTCTTTTTGGACATTAACTGCCATTTTCTCCATTATTTTGGCATTTATGAATGTTTTACCTATTCCAGCATTAGATGGGGGCCATGCCTTATTTACATTGGTTGAAATGATTTCAGGAAGAAAGCCGAGCGATAAATTTATGGAATATGCCCAAATGGTTGGCATGATTTTGTTATTAAGTTTAATGGCATATGCATTGGGCTTAGATTTCTTAAGAATCTTTAACCATTAAAAACTGTTATTTTTTCATTTAGAATTAAAGTATCTTTGCCTATAAGTTCTTTTATTTTTTCTACTCAAAGGGCCTGTATTGGTTTCGACAGCATAGGTTACGGTAGGTGGAAGCATGCAGTGCGTTGGGTAATTAGCACTTAAATCTGAATACTCAAACTTTAAATGGCAATACACAGTATGCCATGGCTGCCTAATTAGTAATTAGTCAGTCATTCGGGCCGCCGCACAGGTTTACCTGTTACCAGGTGCCGCCGCCGACTCAAAACAAACACAGGTTGCTGCAATAGAAGGCTGTGACTATTGCAAAAGAATATACAGCTAAGCATTGAATTGGTTTGTTCATTTCCGGTTCATTGCCGACAATTAATAATGAAATAAGCATGTAGAAGACTTATGGTAAATATGTTTGGACAGGAGTTCGATTCTCCTCAGGTCCACCTGAGGCGATTTTTGCGATGAAATCGCCTTTTTTTTGAATATCAAGGAGGTTTTTTTCCTTGAGTATCAATGAGTTATGAGCGAACAGTGGCATAATCCAGGGTGTTCGATAAACACCCTGAAAATAGTATAGCTTTCTATCGAACAATTTATTTAAGAGCTGCTGCTTTTCAGGCAGAGCTGCTAATTGGTATACATAATTTAAGTCGGTACATTTTTCAATATTATTGTTTAAAATGAAATAAGATTGGTCTAAATCGCCGCTAAGCTTATTGATACGGTCTGACTATTTTAATAACGGGTGAAGCTTTAAAAAATGAACCACAATAACGCCAAGAAATATTAATAAGAGTAATGCCACAATAAGGATGATGTTCTGAAACTGACGTTGTTGGAAAAACTGGTATCTTTTTTTTCTGGTATGCTCTGTTCTTCTTCGTAATTGTTTTTG
>JAGWPI010000311.1 GCA_028877005.1 Bacteroidota bacterium
CCAGTGGTGCATATCCCTTTAAACCCATAAATGGTGGAGATGGCATGCAAGTACAAGTAGATTGGCGTGATAATTCAACGGTATATTCCGGTTTTCAATTTGGTAATTACATGCGTAGTAATAAGAATAAAAGGGCGTCAGTGGATGAGCCAGATGCTGCTCCTGATGAATCAGTAACTAATCTTAAAGCAAGCCATGCATCTGCTAGTGAATCTGATTCTACAATCTTTATTCATCCTCGTGCAGATTTAGGTCAAGAGCCTTTAAGGTTTAATTGGCAAACACCTATTTTGTTGAGTAGGCATAATCAGGATATTTTATATTATGGCAGCAATAAATTTCAACGTTCCTTGCACAAAGGAGAACATTTGGAAACACTCAGTAATGATTTAACCTCTAATCCAAAACAAGGAAATATTCCCTTTGGTACCTTAACCACTATTAGTGAAAGCCCCTTAAAATTTGGATTATTATATGCAGGTGCAGATGATGGTTCATTGCAGGTAAGTTTTGATGATGGTTACACTTGGCATTCTATTCAAAATGGATTGCCGAAAGGATTGTATGTTAGTAGAGTTACTGCAAGCGCATTTAAAGAAAGTAGGGTATATGTTTGTTTGAATGGATATAGAAATGATGATTTTAAGCCCTATTTATTTGTAAGCGAAGATTATGGTAACACATGGTTACCCATTGGTGTTGATTTACCTTACGAATCAATTAATGTAGTAAAAGAAGATAATAAACTTAGTAATGTAATTTATGTTGGAACAGATGGTGGGCTATATGTAAGTGCCAATAATGGCAAGCAATTTATGGCTTGGAATAATGGATTGCCCTATAGTATTCCGGTGCATGATATTGCCATTCAGCCGGTAGCTGATGAAATTATATTGGGTACTCATGGAAGAAGTATTTATATAGCTTCTTTAAAAGCAGTTCAATCTAAATTAAAACAATAATTAGCAACATTAACTATATTAACCATAGGTTAAATGCTGTAAAACTGCATCAGGTAAGGCCGGTAGTTTTCTTCTTTCAATTAAAAATGTAGAAAGTCCGGCCAAATCTTTAAAAATATAGTGCATTTGTGCCGCGCCTTCCAAATACCCGGCACCACTGGTATTTCCTGTACCTACTCGCATACCAATCATTCTGCGTACCATGTTTATATGTTCATGGCGCCATGTTCCTAATAAATGATCAGTTTCAATTAATGCATCAATAATTTGAAATGAAGTTTGAAATAAAGGATAGTTTCTATATAGTATAATAAATAGTGCAGCTTGTAATGCAGTAGCTGTAAATTGCTGTCTTAGTTCACTACATTGCTCTTCAGTTAAATTTCCCCTATAATTCAATAATATATAATCAAAATCTGCCAATTTATTTTTTTCATATACATTTAAACTGTCTGCATATAGCTTTCGGTAGGTATTCCAAAATGGATGCGTGTTGATTGGTGTATCAGTAGATGCATCAGTACTAAATTTTACCCACAATTCTTTATTTAAAAAAGGCATACGTTCTAACCAATTATTTAAATGTACTACTAAAGAGGGTGCTTGTTCTACTGCATTTATTACAGCATAATCAACATCAGTAAAGCCCCCTTCATTAGTTCTTTTATAATAGGCAGCCCTATGGCGTTGTTGCATTCTTAAACCTAACTTGGCTTCTATTAATCTAAATTGTACACTTTGAAAACCCGATGCCGGCGCCAGCAAGTTTCTAAAAGATAAAAAATCTAAAGGTGTCATGGTATCCAAAATATGTACCTGCTCGTTTAATAAATGCAAAATTTTATTAATTCTATTGATGCGTTGTAAAATTATTCCGGCATCTTCTGTATTGTCATTAATACTTTCTTTATTGAAAATAGCTGAAATGCCGTCTAGTTCAAATAAAATTTGTTTAAACCAAAGTTCATATGCCTGATGTATAATGATAAATAACATTTCATCATGTGCCGGCTCATTGCCTGCTTCAAAACTAATAGGTTGCTGGCTACCCAATATTTTGTCTAATTGCAGATAATTATGATAGTAAGGTGTCATTTTTTTATTTTTTGTTACATTAGTTTTTGATAATACAAATAAAAAACTATTCAACTAAATGACCATACTTATATTTTTGTTAGGGTTGTTTTTGGGATAATTTCTCCTCAAATAATTTTTTCAAACAATTTAATTGTGTTTAATTTACACATTCATTGCATGTTAACATGGTATGGGTTTTAACCAAAAATGCTTGCAAATACTTTAAATTTTTATTTTATGAAAGTGTTATTATTTTCCACTTTACTTATGGTTGTAATGGCGGCTTGTCATCAACCCTCACACCAAGATGTAACAAATAACAATACAGATACAGCAATGATAGATGGCCACCCTGCTTGGATTATGCAAGGAAATATTTATGAAGTAAATGTTCGTCAATACACCGCAGCAGGAACATTTAAAGCCTTTGAACCCAATTTAGATAGGTTAAAAGACATGGGGGTACAAACTTTATGGTTTATGCCTATTAATCCTATTAGCAAAGTAGATAGAAAAGGAAGTTTAGGTAGCTATTATGCCGTTAGTACTTATATGGATGTAAACCCTGAATTTGGAAGTATGGCAGATTGGAAACACTTGGTAGATGTATGTCATGAAAAAGGATTTAAAGTAATATTAGATTGGGTACCTAACCATACCGGAGCAGATCACTACTGGCTGAGAAAACATCCTGATTTTTATGTAAAAGATAGTACCGGAAAGCCGGCAATGGCTGCTGATTGGACCGATACTCGTAAGCTAAATTATGCCAATATGGAATTACGTGATACGATGATTGCACAAATGAAATATTGGATTGATTCAACCGGTATAGATGGTTATCGTTGCGATGTAGCCAGTGATGTACCAGATGATTTTTGGAAAAGCTGCATTGCAACCTTGCGTAAAGAAAAGAATATATTTATGTTGGCTGAAGGAGATAAACCTGAACTTAATAAAGATGGATTTGATGCTACCTATACTTGGTACGACTTTAACATTATGAAAGCTATAGCAAAAGGAAAGAAACCTGCTTCTGCTATAGATAGTGCGTTACATAGAACTGATAGTTTATTCCCTAAAAATGCTTTACGCATGTACTTTACCAGCAATCACGATGAAAATAGCTGGAATGGTGCAGATTTTTCAACCATGCCGGGTACTATTCATGCACCATTTGCCGTATTTACACAAACAATTGTAAGAAGTATTCCTTTAATTTATGGCGGTCAAGAAGAGCCTATTTTACGTGCCATTCGTTTTTTTGATAAAGACACAATGGTTTTTAAAAAATATGAGCGTGCACCTTTTTATACCAAGTTATTGCATTTAAGAACTGAAAATAAAGCGTTGGCTGCTAATGCTGCATTTATGCAAATTCATACCAATGCCGATGATAAAGTGTTTGCTTATTTGCGTAGTATGAATGATAAAAAAATATTAGTGGTATTAAATTGGAGTAATACATCTACTACCATTTCATTAAATCATCCACAAATTATTGGCAATGTAACTGAATTATTTACTAATGAAAAATTAAGCATCGCCAAAGGTATATCGTTAACTTTACCGGCCTGGGGGTACAAAGTATATGTATATTAATAACTTCTTTCATTTACATTAATACTATTAACCATCTTTTTATGCAGCTGAAAGATTTAATACAGCAAATGATACAAAAAAAAAGTTTTTTATGTGTGGGATTAGATACTGAAGTAATAAAGTTACCTAAACACTTGCAGTTGCAACCCAATGCTGTACTTAAATTTAATAAAGCAATCATAGATGCTACAAAAGAATATTGTGTAAGTTATAAATTGAATACAGCTTTTTATGAAGCTATGGGTGTTAAAGGTTGGGATATTTTACAGGCTACCTTGCAATATATTCCCAGTTCACATTTTACCATTGCAGATGCAAAACGCGGCGACATTGGTAATACAGCAGCACAATATGCACGTACATTTTTTGAAGTGCTGCCTTTTGATGCAGTAACAGTTGCTCCTTATATGGGTGAAGATAGTATACGTCCTTTTTTGGAATATCAGCATAAAACTACTATTGTTTTAGGGTTAACCTCCAATAAGAGTAGCAACGACTTTGAACAATTGTGGGTGCAAGAAACAAGTAATCTAATTCATTCCAGACCATCTAAAAAATTATATGAAATTGTAATTGAAAAAGTAGCCGGATGGGGCTCTCCACAACAACTTATGTTTGTAGTTGGCGCTACAAAACCTGAAGAGATGCAACAAATACGAAACATTGTGCCCGATTACTTTTTTCTGGTTCCAGGAGTTGGTGCGCAAGGTGGCAGCTTAAATGATGTAGCTACAAATGGCTGGGCAAAGAATATCGGGCTTTTGATTAATGTAAGTCG
>JAGWPI010000312.1 GCA_028877005.1 Bacteroidota bacterium
TGTTTTCTCGCGACGACGAGCAAATTCTGCAGTCATGGCTCTTGAAGGTGCTAAATCGCCTGTTAGTGCTGCAATTGCAGCCTTTTGTGTAATTGAACAAGTGCCACTTGTAAACTGGCCTTGTAATTTTTCGCATGCTTTTACTATATCAGTATTGGCAGCAATATAGCCTAAACGCCAGCCGGTCATAGCAAAACCTTTACTTAATCCATTAATTACTACCACTCTTTCTTTAATAGATGGAAATTGTGCAATGCTTTCATGTTGTCCAATAAAATTAATATATTCATAAATTTCATCAGATAAAATGGTAATTTTAGGATGCTTTTCAAATATTTTTACCAAAGCAGCCAACTCATCTTTTGTATAAACAGCACCGGATGGATTGCAAGGTGATGAAAACATAAATACACGTGTATTAGATGTTATGGCAGCCTCTAATTGTTGGGGTGTTATTTTGAAATTGTTTTCTACTGCAGTTCTAATTTCTACCACATGGCCACGGGCAATTTTAACCAATTCAGAATAAGTTACCCAATAGGGTGTAGGAATAATTACTTCATCGCCTTCATCTACCAAAGCCAAAATAGCATTCGCTAAACTTTGTTTGGCACCGGTTGAAGTAATAATGTTTTCAGGTTTATAATCTAGTTGGTTATCGCGTTTTAATTTGGTGCAAACAGCTTCTTTTAAGTCTGGAAATCCTGCAACGGGTGTATAATGACTCCAATTATCATTAATGGCCTTAATAGCGGCATCCTTAATGTGTTGAGGTGTATCAAAATCAGGTTCACCCAGGCTAAGGTCAATTACATCAATACCCTTAGCTCTTAGTTCGCGGCCTAATTTGGCCATTTTAAGTGTTTCGGGTTCGCTGAAGCGAAGTAGTAAAGTAGATAAATTGGTGCTCATGATTCAAGTTCTTTTTTAAATGGCATCAAATGTACTTAATTACTTAAAAGAACTATTAGAGAATTTTCAGTAGAAACCAAAAAAACTAAATAATTTTTATTGTTTTTGATAATCAAATATAAATTCTTGTAAATCTGGTACATATGCTCGTTTTCGGTTTAGTTCATACTGATAAATTAATTGTCCAATATTTTTCATAAAGGGATAACCTATTGAATCATAATCATAGGCATTGCTATTATAAATGCCTTTAGCGTTACAGGAAATTGTAGCACTAAGCATAAATTCAACTTTGTTTTTAGTATCAATTATATATGCAACATCTGTTAAAAAACCATAAGCATCACCCACCTTATTAAAAATTCGAATGTTGGGCGGCAATGTTCCTTTTTCCGATCCAAACAATAAAAATTTACAATAAGCATCCCAATAATGGGCTGTATCATAATTGGGGTAATGACTTTCCTTAGGGTATGCACTCATCCAGTGTAATAAAAATTGACGATCAGCTGAGGTAAGGTTAAACCTATTTGCAACCGGTACAGCTGTGGGAAAGATGACTGAACGAAGTATATGTGTTAAATCTTCTAAATATATTCGGTTTTTTTCTGAAAAATTAAATGGTTCATGAAATAATTGCCCATCTTTATAATACCCATTTCCTAAATATACATTTAAATTCGGCAATGGGTTATCGTTATATTGTTTTTTTTGTTGCCATATAAATTTGCCGCTTGTATCATAAAAGCTACAGGCATTGGTTTGTCTGTTTTCTTGATTGCTTAAATTTACTTCCAACCGATGGCGTATTATAGCATTAGGGTACCCTTTTTTCTGAAGTTGTTGCAGAATTGTTTTTTGCCCTAAAAATTCATACAATCTATTAAAGGCATCATTATCACTAACCAAAAAAATTTGTTGTATATAATTAGCAATAGTGGGTCTGCTATCTATGGCTGTTGGTTGTGTAAATACAAAAGTTTCTTGTGGGCCACTGCTGTCTGTAATAATAGTGGTATTGGCATTTACGCCGGGTTGGTTAAGGTTATTTAATTTTTCTAAAGCCAGAAAAGCAACCGGCATTTTTACCGTACTAGCCGGATAAAAGTAAGTTTCGGAGGTATTAAAATGGTATTCTTTAAAATGTGCTTTGTTATTTATATCGCGGTTAATCTGTGTATAAATAATTTGTACATTCCATTTCATTCTATTTTGTAAGATAGCAGAAAACTCTTTTGGATGTTGTTGCATTAACGTTTCTAAAAAATTAACAGGAGGCTGTTTCTGCATCATTTTTTTAGGTGTATTACAAGCTATTAATATAATTGTAACAAAGAAAATTAAGGTTTTTTGAAGCATTTTCAAATATACACATCCTGCAACATTTGTGATTGTTGTGCAGTAGCTTTGTATTATGAATAATAAGTCACACGAATCTATATCAGTATTCGATATTTTTAAAATAGGGGTGGGGCCTTCTAGTTCACACACTTTGGGTCCATGGAAGGCCGCCTTGCAGTGTATATCAGATTTATACAATAATGGATTATTGAGCCGGGTAAAAAAAATACAAATTTTATTGTATGGCTCATTGGCCAAAACAGGACATGGGCATGGAACAGATATTGCTGTAATGATGGGTTTGTGTGGCGAAAATCCTGAAACTATTGAGGTACAGGCTATTTTACCAAAAGTGGCCGATATTCGAACTAATGGTGCAATTACTCTAAAAGGCCAAGTATCCATCCCTTTTCAGCCGGATAATGATATAGTTTTTTTAAAAAATGATACTTTACCTTTTCATCCTAATGGACTTTCTTTTCTTATTTCTTTGAAAGACGGTGAAGAAATTTGCGTTACATATTATTCTATTGGTGGTGGATTTATTGTGCAAGAGGGTGAAACTGCCGCTTCAACTTCACAACCTATAGTAGAATTACCTTTTCCTATTGATACTGCCAATGATTTAATGCGTTGGTGCATGAAGGGCTTAAGTATTAGCGATGTTGTGATGGAAAATGAATTGGCATGGAGAAGTGAAGAAGCTACCCGCAAGGGAGTTTTGCATATTTGGGAAACCATGCGCGATTGCATTTATAGAGGTTGTTATACCCAAGGTGAATTACCGGGTGGATTAAAAGTAAAACGAAGGGCTTTTGATTTGAATAAAAAATTGATGCGTGGCGCTTTGCCACCTGACTATACTAGATGGTTGCAGCAAATACAAGCAGGTGGTAATTCCTTTCAATATACATTAGATTGGGTAAGTTGTTTTGCATTAGCAGTGAACGAGGAAAATGCTTCATTTGGAAGAGTAGTAACTGCACCCACTAATGGTGCTGCCGGTGTTATTCCAGCCGTATTGCAGTATTTTGTTTGTTTTTGTAACGGCAATGATGATGATAAAATAATTCGGTTTTTATTAACCGCAGCTGAAATTGGCTCTATTTTTAAGAAAGGGGCCACCATATCAGCAGCAATGGGCGGCTGTCAGGCAGAAATTGGTGTAAGCAGTGCAATGGCTGCTGCTGCACTTACAGAATGTATGGGGGGCACTCAGCGTCAAGCATTAATGGCTGCAGAAATTGCCATGGAGCATCATTTGGGATTAACATGCGACCCCATTGGCGGGCTGGTACAAATACCCTGTATAGAACGCAATACTATGGGCGCTATAAAGGCTATAACTGCATCGCAACTGGCCTTACAAAGTGCACCGGATTTTGCCAAAGTAAGTCTTGATAAAGTGATTAAAACCATGTGGGATACTGCTTTAGATATGAATAGCAAATACAAAGAAACCTCTGATGGCGGATTGGCTGTTAACATCCCGCTTGGCTTAAGCGAGTGCTAACAGCCAATCAAAATTTTATTAATTTAATAGTGGATTGGCTACTATATCTTTATAACTTAAGTTGCTGTAATCTCTAATTTCATTGTATAATGTGTCGCGTTCTATAGGATGGCGGTTCACTTGTTTAATTAGGGTTACTAAGTCGGCTGTTGACATGCTAGGATTCTGTTCCTCACTACCTGCCATTGAATAAATTTTAGTAGAATCGTCAATAGTGCCGTCTATATCATTTACACCAAACTGTAAGGTTAATTGTGCATTTTTTCTGCCCAACATAGGCCAATAAGCTTTAATATGTGCAAAATTATCCAAATATAATCTGGCTACAGCATACATTTTTAAGTCTTCTATAATAGTTGATTCCGGTACATGGCTCATATCATTGTCTTTATTCCTAAATTTTAAAGGGATAAAGGTGTTAAATCCACCCGTTTCATCTTGTAATTTTCGTAAACGTTCCATGTGGTCAACTCTGTGCCAATATTGTTCAATATGCCCATAAAGCATAGTAGCATTGGTGTGCATACCTAATTGGTGTGCCGTTTTGTGTATGTGTAACCATCCTTCTGCATCTACTTTATCAGCACAAATTTTTTCGCGAATTTCGGGGTGAAAAATTTCAGCTCCGCCACCTGGTAAAGAGTCTAGTCCGGCTTCATGTGCAATACGCATTCCTTCTTCAACAGAAACTTTAGCTTTTCTAAACATGTAATCTAATTCTACTGGGGTAAATGCTTTAATATGCAAGTTGGGACGATGTGCCTTAATAGCTTTTAATAATGAAGTAAAAAAATTTAAATCCATTTTGGGATGAACGCCTCCTACAATATGCACTTCGGTAACCGGTTTTTCATCATAGCTTTTTACAATATCTAACATTTGTTCAATACTTAATTCCCAACCTTCCTCACGATGGGCATATAAACGTGAATAGGCACAAAATTTGCAACTAAAAACGCATACATTGGTAGGTTCTATATGAAAATTTCGATTGAAATAGGTTTTGTTACCATGTTTTTGTTCTCTTACATAATTTGCTAATGTGCCTAAAAATGGTAAACTCCCTTTTTCGAATAATAGTATTCCTTCATTAAAATTAATTCTTTTGCCGGTAATTATTTTTTCAGCAATGGATTGTAAAGACTTATCTGCGGTTGTAATTAGTACATCTAATAACTGAGTTTCACTTGTTTTCATCTGCTCTTTTTTTCAAGTAGCAAAACTACCATTATAATTGTTTACTTAAAGTGATTGTTAAGCGATAATCAAAAATTACTATCTTCCGTTTTAAATTATTATTAACCTTGCTTGCCTTTAATAATATCTTGAGATAATTTTATTATCAAATTTTTTTAGTGCAAGAAGTAAAACAAATGCAATGAATATTAAGTTGAGATTGATTTTGCTTAGTTTTTTAGAATTTTTTATTTGGGGTTCCTGGTTAATTACAATAGGGGCATATTGGTTTCAAAATAAACAATGGACGGGTGAAGATTTTGGAAAAATTTTTTCCACCATGGGCATTTCTGCCATTTTTCTGCCGGCTATTATGGGTATTATAGCTGATAGATGGATAAATGCAGAAAAATTGTTAGGATTTTGCCATTTAGTGGGTGCAGTAATTTTATTTTATTTGCCAACGGTTAACAATCCTGATGCTTTTTTTTGGGTATTATTATTATACATGGTTTTTTATATGCCAACCCTAGCTCTTGCCAACACGGTATCTTACACTGCACTAATTAAGAATGGAAAAGATATTATTAAAGATTTTCCGCCAATTAGAGTATGGGGAACAATCGGTTTTATTGTGGCTATGTGGATAGTTAGTTTATTGCATATTGAAACATCTGCCAATCAGTTTTATGTGGCAGCCATTGCTTCACTTATTTTTGGTTTGTATGCTTTTAGTTTACCCAAATGCACACCGCAAGCAAAATCAGGTACAAAGAAAACTTTGGGTGAAATGCTGGGTTTAAAAGCCTTTAGTCTATTTGCACAATATAAAATGGCGTTATTTTTTATTTTTGCTATGTTGCTAGGTGCAGCTCAACAACTTACCAATGCTTATGGAGATACCTTTTTACATGATTTTGCCAAAATTGATACTTATAAAAATACATTAGCAGTAAAGTTTCCGGCAATCATTATGTCTATTTCTCAAATTTCTGAAACCCTGTTTATTTTGGCTATTCCTTTCTTCTTAAGAAAGTTTGGGATTAAAGTTGTAATGCTTTTAAGTATGTTGGCTTGGGTATTACGGTTTGGTTTATTTGCTTATGGCAATCCCGGCAGTGGTTTATGGATGATTATTCTTTCTTGCATTGTATATGGCATGGCCTTTGACTTTTTCAATATTACCGGTTCTTTGTTTGTAGATACGCAAATAAAACCCGAAATTAGGGCAAGTGCTCAGGGTATTTTTATGATGATGACGAATGGCATTGGCGCTTTATTGGGAAGCAGAATTAGTGGATATGCCATTTCCCGATTTTTTACCCATACCGATAAAAGTTTAGATTGGTATGGCATTTGGATGTCGTTCTCAGTTTATGCAATTGTTATAGCCTTTCTGTTTTTGTTACTTTTTAAACATAAGCATCGCCCGGAAGATGTATTGCAATTTCAACATCAATAAAAAGGCCTTCCTGCATTATAACGAGCGGAAAGCCTTTTTAAAATTTTGATTCGAAATATCTTTACTTGTGTGCTTCAATTTTCTTCACAAAATTAGCTTTAGGCTGTGCGCCAACTAATTTATCTACTACTTCACCATTTTTAATGAATAAGATTGCTGGTATGCTGGTAATGCCGTAATTTAAACTTACTTGTGGATTGTGGTCAACGTTCAATTTGCCCACTTTTACAACACCTTCATACTCTTTTGCTAATTCTTCAACTACGGGTCCAATAGCGCGGCAAGGGCCACACCATTCTGCCCAAAAATCAATCATTGTTAATTTATCACTTGCTAAAACTTCTGTTTGAAAGTTAGCATCTGTAATTTCTAATGCCATGTTTTATTTTTTTGGTAATGAAAAATTGATTTAACTGAATGCAAAAATATGACCAAACTAATTAATTTACCTATGAGCAGTTATTCACCGATGTTAAATATGACTTTTCAATGACTAATGTGTGCATAATTACGACAATATGCCTTGCCATAGGGCAAAACGTCAGTAACTGATTAATTAGTTTTGTAAATGCACATTTATTTGTACTTCAGGATGATGTTGTAAAAATTGTATTAAATCATCATTCAGTAAAATACTAACTTCATTGTTGTATAAACTTATTTTTAGGTTTTCACTATTGTCAATAATATTAAATTTTAATAATGTTTTTCCCGGAAAATTTTTAATATTTTGGGTAAGGAAGTCAATCATCTCTTTAGATACATCAGATGGTTCTAAATTCATTTCTATCATTCTGGTATTTCGTTCTTTGAGCGTTTCTAATAAAAAAAGCTGGTTTATTTTAAATTCAAAGTTTTCCTCGCTTTTAAAGCGTTGTCTGAAATTACCTGAAAGAAAAATTTTACGCCCTTTTTCTAAATAGTTTTGAAATTTTACATAATCCTCACTCCATAAAGTAAATTCCGTTTTCCCGGAAAAATCTTCCAGTACAAATGACCCAAAGTTTTTACCTGTTTTGGTTACTCTATGTTGTACATCTACTATTAAACCGGCCAAACGAACATTTAAATTGGCGGCCTGTTTTATTAGTGAGTTATCCATTTTTACCTCATTAAATTCAGCTATTTCAATAATTTGATAGTGCTGCAATTCAAATCGGTAATGATCTAATGGGTGCCCACTCATAAACATACCGGTTACTTCTTTCTCATAATTTAGTTTTTCTGTAAGTGGCCATTCTTCGCAATCGGCTATTTTAGGCACCGGGATTTCCATAGCTACCGACATTTCGCCAAAAAGGGTATTTGAGTGGCCATTTTTTACTTGTGCGCAAGCAGCGCCATAATTCATAATTTTTTCTAGGTTTGTTAATTTATCACCATCACCTTTTGTAAAAAACTGTGCCCGATTCATTAGTGGAAAGCAATCAAATGCGCCACTGTAGGCAAGGCTTTCCATTGATTTTTTGTTCACTGAACGTTGATTCACTCTTTTTATAAAATCAAACACATCTTTAAATTGTCCATTTCTGTTGCGTTCTTCAATAATATTTTCAATAGCTGCATCACCCACGCCTTTTATGCCTCCCAATCCGAACCGGATTTCTCCTTTTTTATTTACTGCAAAACCTTTGAGTGATTCATTAATATCAGGCCCCAATACTTTAATTCCCATTCGTTTACATTCTTCCATAAAAAATGTAATTTTATCAATACTTCCTGCATGATTAAGTACTGCCGACATATATTCTCCCGGATAATGTGCTTTTAAATAGGCAGTTTGGTAGGCCACAAAAGCATAGCAGGTGCTGTGCGATTTATTAAATGCATATTGTGCAAAAGCTTCCCAATCGGTCCACATTTTTTCTAAGGATTCAGGTGCATGACCTCTTTTTTTCCCACCTTCAATAAATTGTGCTTTCATTTTATCGAGCACGCTTTTTTGTTTTTTCCCCATTGCTTTTCTCAATACGTCGGCATCGCCTTTGCTAAAACCCGCCAAACTTTGGCTTAAAAGCATTACCTGCTCCTGATAAACTGTAATGCCATAGGTGTCATTTAAATATTGAGCTGCTTCAGGTATATCGTATATAACTTGTTCGCGCCCTTGTTTACGTGCTATATAGCTGGGAATGTAAGCAATAGGGCCGGGGCGGTACAAGGCATTCATGGCAATTAAATCATCAAACTGGTCGGGTTTTAATTCGCGAAGGTATTTTTGCATGCCTACACTTTCAAACTGAAATGTGCCATTGGTTTCTCCTTTTTGGTATAATTGAAAGGTTTTTTCATCATCTAGTGGAATGGTATCTAGGTCTATTTCTATCTGATGGTTTTGTTTAATGAGTTCTAAAGCCGTTTTTAAAATTGAAAGTGTTTTTAAACCCAGAAAGTCCATTTTAATAACACCCGCTTCTTCAATACTACTGCCTTCTATTTGTGTAAGCCAAAGTGTTGAATCTTTTGCAGTTGCAACGGGAATAAGTTCTGTTAAATCTTTTGGTGCTATAATAATACCTGCTGCATGTACACCTGTGTTACGAATACTACCTTCTAGTTTATCGGCTTCTTTTAGTACTTGGGCTTTAATATCATTACCGGCATAAATTTCTCTAAGCTTTTTAATATTTTCAATATCTTCTTGGGTGTAACCTTCTTTTTCTTCTAATGATTTCTCGCCTTCTTTAGCGCTTATAGGGGCATGCAGAACTCTTTTTAATTCAGTACCTGGTTTATCCGGTACCAATTTGGCCAGCATATTGGCTTCTGCTAATGGCAAATCCATTACTCTTGCCACATCTTTAATACTACTTTTGGCAGCCATAGTGCCATAAGTAATTATTTGGGCTACTTGATTTTTGCCATATTTTTCAACCACATAATCAATCACTTTTTGTCGGCCATCGTCATCAAAATCAGTATCAATATCGGGCATTGATTTACGATCGGGGTTTAAAAAACGTTCAAATAGTAAGTTGTATTTAATTGGATCAATATTAGTAATGCCAATACAATAAGCCACTACAGAACCTGCCGCAGAGCCACGTCCCGGGCCTATAAATACTTTCATATTTCTTCCGGCTTTAATAAAATCGCTTACAATTAAAAAGTAACCGGCAAAGCCCATGGTTTTAATGGTAAACAATTCAAAATCAATTCTTTCTTGAGTGGCAGCATTTATTTCTCCATAACGTTGTTTAGCACCCTCGTAGGTTAAGTGTTTAAGATATTCCCATTGGTTTAAATTGTCGTCTGTATGTATTTTAAAAGAATTTGGAATAGGAAAGGCTGGTAGTAATATATCCTTTTTTAAGTTTAATACTTCAATTTTATCAACAATTGCGTTGGTATTATCAATGGCTTCTGGAATGTCGGCAAACAAATGAGCCATTTCATCCGGTGTTTTAAAATAAAATTGATCGTTGGGAAATTTAAAACGCCGGTTTTTTATTTGCACTTCGTCATTTACAAAATCGTCAAATCCCGGTGTAGCTTGTTTTTCGCCGGTATTAACACATAATAAAATATCATGTGCATTGTAGTCGTCGCGCTCTGTGTAGTGGCTGTCATTGGTAGCAATTACCGGAACCTGGTATTTTTTTGAAAACTGCAGTAATGTTTGGTTAATGATTTCCTGTTCTTTAATGTTGTGTCTTTGCAATTCAATGTAATAATCTTCCCCAAAAATGTCTAACCACCATTTAAATTCTTGTTCTGCTTTAGCCAAATCGCTTTTTAAAATGGTTTGTGGTACATAAGCCCCAATACAACAAGTAGTGGCAATTAAGCCTTCATGGTATTGAAGGATTAATTCCTTATCAATACGAGGATATTTGCTATACATACCTTCTATAAATCCTAATGAGGTTAATTTTATAAGATTTTGATAACCTTGTTTATTTTTTGCCAGTAATACTTGATGAAAGCGTTGATCTTTTTGATCTTTTGTAAAGCTTTTTATATGTCGGTTTTCAACCACATAAAATTCACAGCCAACAATAGGTTTAATTACGGGTTCAACAA
>JAGWPI010000313.1 GCA_028877005.1 Bacteroidota bacterium
AATGGTTTTGCAGAAATTATTAAACACGCTGCTATTAAAAAAGCTTCCATGTTTAAACAATTAGAAGAAGCATCTCCGATTACACTTAAAAAAAATAAGGCACAACTCAATGATTTAATTCATAAAAATGTACAGCTCAAAATGTCTATCGTTAAAACTGATGAGTTTGAAAATGGGGAAAGGAAATTACTAAATTTTGGGCATACACTAGGGCATGCTATCGAAAATGAATATGCACTTTCTCACGGTCAGGCAGTGGCTATTGGTATACATTATGCGGCCATCCTCTCGCAACAAATAATTGGATTTAAAAATCCAGAGCGCATATCTGCATTATTAACAAAATATGGTTTAAAAACCCACTTTATTTTTGATGTTAATAAAGTTATGTCAATGTTGCAAATGGATAAAAAACGCCAACAAAATAATGTTCATTATATTCTTTTAGAAAAAATTGGGAAGGGTGTTATTTTACCCATTCCATTAAAAGATCTTGAAAAATTATATAAAAATTTAGTTTAATTAAATGATTGCAACAATACATCCTTCTGATATAAAAGGAAGCATTCAGGCACCCGCTTCTAAAAGTTCAATGCAACGAGCCTGCGCTGCTGCATTGGTAAAATCAGGTACCTGTATTATTAATAATCCCGGGTATTCAAATGATGATAGAGCAGCACTTCGTGTAATTCAACAATTAGGTGCCAGCATTCAAAATGAAGAAAACCGCTTAATTATTGCTTCAAAAGGAATTCAAGCCAACAGTCAAACAATTAATTGTGGTGAAAGTGGATTGGGCATTAGAATGTTTACGCCTTTAATTGCCCTTAATAATACTAATATTACAATTTCCGGTGAGGGTAGTTTACTGCAAAGACCAATGAATTTTTTTGACGAAATATTACCGTTATTATCAGTAAAAGTGCAAACCAATCAGGGTAAATTACCCATACAAGTAACAGGTCCGCTAGTTCCTGCAAATATTACAATTGATGGCACACTCAGCTCTCAGTTTTTAACCGGCTTATTAATGGCTTATGCTGCTGCCGATGCAAAAGATGTAAGTATTCAAGTGAATAATTTAAAAAGCAAACCATACATTGATTTAACACTGAAAGTGATGGAGCATTTTTGCCTGAAAACGCCACAGAATAATAATTATCACACATTTTATTTTGATGCATCTCCACATCCAAAGGTGCAAAATTCATTGGTTGAGTATGAAGTTGAAGGCGACTGGAGTGGGGCAGCCTTTTTATTGGTGGCTGGTGCTATTGCCGGTCAAATTACAGTTAAGGGCTTAAATATTCAATCAACACAAGCGGATAAGGCAATCATTCAGGCATTGGTAGATTCCGGCTGTATTGTTTCTATAGAACCACATCAAATACATATCCAGAAAAGTAATCTTCAAGCATTTCATTTCAACGCTACTGATTGTCCCGATTTGTTTCCACCTTTAGTGGCACTTGCTGCTTATTGTAGGGGTACTACAGTTATAGAAGGAACAGAAAGGCTTATTCATAAAGAAAGTAATAGGGCCATTACTTTACAGGAAGAGTTTGCTAAACTTGGTATTACTATTCAATTGCAAGGAAATTTGATGTTGGTAGAAGGGGGTAATGAATTGCAAGGGGCAACTGTTTCCTCGCGACACGATCATAGAATTGCCATGGCTTGTGCACTAGCTGCTTTAAAATCAAACGGTCCGGTTACAATTCAAGCAGCAGAAGCTATTAATAAATCATACCCCGATTTTTATCATCATATTATTGCATTAGGGGCAGTTGTATCTTTACATCACTCATCATAAAATTTAAAGCAAGTGAATTCATTTGGCAGAATTTTTAGGGTTCAAATTTTTGGCGAATCACATGGAGAAAGTGTGGGTGTATGTATAGATGGAATACCTGCGGGCTTGCCACTTGCAGTATCAGATTTTTTATCTGACATTGAGCGAAGGAAGGGGGGGATGCAAAAAGGAACTACACCCCGTCAGGAATCTGACTTGCCCATTTTTAAAAGTGGCTTGTTCAATAACTTTACTACAGGCGCCCCGCTTACTATTTTGTTTGAAAATAACAATACCAGAAGTGCTGATTACAGCAAACAAAGAGCTAATCCCCGACCCGGACATGCTGATTTTGTGGCGCATCAAAAATATGGGGGATTTGAAGATTACAGAGGCGGAGGCCATTTTAGTGGTAGGTTAACTGTTGCTTTGGTAGCAGCAGGCGTAATTGCTAAAAAATTATTGCAAAATATAACCATAAAAGCAACCATTACAGAAGTAGGAGGCTTGGCATCTGTTGAGGCTGGGTTAGAAAAAGCAATAGCTGCTAAGGATTCTGTGGGTGGTATTGTGGAGTGTACGGTAATTGGGTTACCCATAGGCCTTGGCGAGCCTTTTTTTGACTCCGTTGAATCGCTGTTAGCGCACGCTGTTTTTGCCATTCCTGCAATAAGAGGTATAGAATTTGGAACCGGATTTGCTGCTGCAAAAATGTTTGGTTCTGAGCACAATGATGCCATTGTTTCTCCAAATGGTTCTACAGAAACAAATCATGCCGGTGGCGTGGTTGGGGGCATTACCAACAATAATCCGTTGGTGTTTAGAGTAGCTGTAAAGCCAACCTCTTCTACTCCCAAAGAACAAACTTCGCTTAATTGGGATAGTAACGAAGTGGAAACATTTTCTATAAAAGGCCGACATGATTTGTGTATTGCTTTACGTGTGCCTGTTGTTTTAGAAGCTGTTACTGCTATTGTATTGGCAGATTTAATGTTGATGAATCAAAACATTCAACGCATATGGCATGTATAGTTTGCTATATTAATAAAATTAACAAATGCACGCATCTGTAATTTACCATATCACCACAAAGCCACAATGGCTATTAGCCCAAAAAAATGGCTATTATACTAGCCCTAATTGGCTTATTGAGGGTTTTATACATTGTTGTACTAAAAATCAAATTGCAGGCGTATTGGATAGGTACTATAGTGAACAGCAACATTTGCTACAATTAAGCATTGATATACTTGCATTATCTGTACCGGTTAAATATGAATTATCTCCTGCAGTGAATGAACTTTTTCCACATATTTATGGGATTATTCCACTTCAGGCAATTATACATGTTTTTGAAATTTAAAATGCCCATTATGCACCAATATATTGTAAATGCAGCTATTCAAATTGTGCCAATTGTTACGGACAGGCATCCCTATGAATGGGTGGATGAAGCAATTGGAATCATTCAACAATCAGGTATTGATTATGAAGTGGGGCCTTTTGCTACTGTTGTAGAAGGCAAATATGATGATGTGATGCAGGTAATAAAAAATGTAAACGAACACTTGTATCAACGTGGTTGTTCAGAGTGGATACAAAATATACAAATTCAGATTAGAAACAATGCGGATATAACCGGATTAGAAAAAACAAAAAAATTTAAATAAAATACAATTAATCAGCTATTTTTTTCATTCGATTTAACGGAATATCCAGCACGGGAAATGCTGTAGCATTAGGCCAACTATAATGCCACCATTCGGTAGATAAGGTTTGAAATCCATATGCTGTCATAATTTCTTTTAATTGCTTTCTATTGCTTAAAATTTCCTCTGAAAATTGTTGGTAGCTTGTATGTGCACTGTCTGTAAAATTATCAAAATCAGTTCCCATATCTAAAGGCATACCACTTTGCAGGTATACCAAAGTTACATCAACAGCAATGCCTCTATTGTGCCCACTACCTTGTGCAGGGTTGGCTACATA
This sequence comes from Bacteroidota bacterium, assembly GCA_028877005.1. GTDB lineage: Bacteria > Bacteroidota > Bacteroidia > Chitinophagales > Chitinophagaceae > Hydrotalea. The sequence continues at coordinate 3,782 of JAGWPI010000313.1, forward strand.
TCTTACATCATGTATTTTATTCCAAAATG
>JAGWPI010000314.1 GCA_028877005.1 Bacteroidota bacterium
GGGTGAATAATTAAATCAACATACCGCTGCCGATACCTAAATTCAGGATCGGTAACCTCATCATATACATGCCCTTCCTCATCTCTTTTAACCACAGGCAATGGTTTTAATGATTTGGTTAATAAGGTAATGGTTTGCGCATGCAATGAAGTTTCGCCGGTTTTGGTAATGAATACAAAGCCGGTGGCACCAATAATATCACCTAAATCAATACCATGTTTAATAACATGATCCCAAAAGCTTTTGTCTTCTCCTGTACAAATATCATCGCGCTTTACATATAGTTGTAAAATACCCTTACTATCTTGAATTTTTATAAAGAAAACTTTGCCTTTATCATTAATACTCATAATTCTACCGGCAACACATACTTGCTGAAAAGCCTCTTTATTTTCTTCAGTAAAGTTTGCCTTAATATCTGTTGAATAATGGGTAACCGGATACAATGCTGCAGGATAGGGTTCAATACCTGCTGCTTTTAGTTTGGCTAATTTTTCTCTGCGTATTAGCTCTTGTTCACTCAGTTGTACACTCATAATGCAATAATTAATGGTTGCAAAGATAAGCGCAAAGCAACTATGCTGTTGGCTGAGTCTATTTACTTTTTATGCATTAAGTATATATTGGTTGTTATTATTGTAATTGTAGAAAAAGCAAACGCAATTTATACTTATCACTTTTTATTTTAAATAGGGGTACACAACAATTATTTATACAATTGAATTAATTTTTATTTTCAATATACATAAAGAAAGTTTAGATGTTGGCAGCCAATAATTCCGCTACATCTAAAGCAGATAAACAACGCATATCACCAGGCAATAATCCATTAGCAGTAATATTGCCAATTCTGTACCGAATTAATCTAAGTGTAGGAAAACCAACTGCAGCGGTCATTTTTCGTACTTGTCTGTTTTTGCCTTCAGTTAACGTAAGTTGCATCCAAGGTGCAGGAATTTGTTTACGAAAACGAATAGGTGGAATACGTTCCGGAACAGATGGTGCTGTTTTAAATATTTGTGCCTTGCAAGGTAAGGTGCAATATTTTTTTCCATCTACTTGTATAGTAACACCTTTTTGTAATTGCAAAATTGCTTCAAGGGTAATGGCACCATCAACCTGCACCCAATATTCCCTTTCATGTGCAAATTGTGGATTCAATAATTTCTTATTCAAACTACTGTCATTTGTCAGCAATAATAAACCTTCACTATCAAAATCTAAACGACCAACAGGATACACATTTTTAGGTACAGTAAAATAATCTTTTAAACATTTTTTACCATCGGTTGCTGTAAATTGCGATAACACCTGATAAGGTTTATACACAATGAAATATTGATGTGCGCTAGGTTTCATGAAAAATTATAAAATTATTTTTTAGTAAATGTTAAAAGAAATGTTTGCTAAATTTTGTAAGCACAATTAGTATTTATTTTTTTATAAAAGTACTCCTGCAAATTAGAAAATAAAAAAATCCCGCTGATGCGGGACTTTATATATGGATGGGTTAGTAAGTACGGGAATACAATTCCCACCACAATATTATAAAGAGTTTTTTCCAATACAAAAAAAATTGCAAACTATTTTATTCACATTTTTTTAAAAGATGTGAATAGCTTTATTACTGTGTAATATTTTTTTATAGCACACAAGCCATTTTTATTGTAAAAAAATAAAACAACATACTTTTTAAAATATGCTGAAACATGCATGAATAAAGGGTTATAAAGTATAAGTATAAATATTAAACAAAAAAAATACAGATGCAATCAGTAAATTTTTTTTATAAAAATCTATCTAGCGATTTCTTTTTATTGGGAAGAAAAAATTTTTATAGAAAAGTGAAATTACCTTTGCTTTTCATCATAAAAAACGATTTATGAAATTTCCTGCACCTGTAACACTAGATTGGATGGCCAATTTAATTGATGCTGAAGTATTAGGTAACTCTACTATAACACCTACCGGCATTAATGAAATACACAAGGTTGAAACAGGTGATATTGTTTTTGTAGATCATCCAAAATATTATAACACCTGCTTACAAAGTGCTGCCAGTGTAATTATTATTAATAGCAAGGATGTTACTATACCAAATGGCAAAGCACTTTTGTACACGGCAGATCCTTTTGAAGCATATTTAAAAATTGTTGATTACTTTAAACCTTTTACACCATCAACAAAAGCAATTAGTGAAACTGCGGTAATTGGTGAAGGTTCGGTTGTAATGCCCAACTGTTACATAGGCAACAGAGTAATAATTGGTAATAATACCATTATACATCCTAATGTTACCATTGGAGATGATTGTATAATTGGCAATAATGTAGTTATTCAAGCAGGCACTGTTATTGGTAGTGATGCTTTTTATTACAACACCAAAAAAAATAGACAGGTATGGTTTAAAAGAATGAAAAGTTGTGGACATGTAGTGATTGAAGATAATGTTGAAATAGGTGCAGGTTGTACTATTGACAGGGGTGTAACTGCGGAAACAAGAATTGGCAGTGGCACCATCATAGATAATCAGGTGCACATTGGTCATGATACCAAAGTAGGTAAAAACTGTTTATTTGCTGCACAGGTAGGTATTGCCGGCGCAGTAGTTATTGAAGATGGTGTAACCTTATGGGGACAAGTAGGTGTAAGCAAAACATTAACTATTGGCAAAGATGCCGTTGTATTAGCACAAGGTGGCGTACCCAGCGATTTAGAAGGAAACAAAGTATATTGGGGTACTCCTACGCAAGAAGCATCCATAAAAAGAAGAGAGTTAGTTTGGATTAAAAGAATTCCTGAACTATGGAAGAAGGTGATGGAAGCTAACTCATAAATTATATTTCTCTTTTAATTCATTACAAATTCTTTCAATAGCAGTATCAATTGGTGTGTACTCAAAATTTACAGCATAGGTTAAAAAACGGAAATTATCATACTTAACTTTAGTTAAGGCAGTTTTTGCCGTTTCTTGTGTAATTAATGGTTCGTGTTTAGTAAAAAAAGATTTCACAGCTTCTAAGCGCCAAACCAATTCTGCTATGAATGGAGTTACTTTTCTACTAGGCGGTTTTTTCCCGAAATGATGCGCAATACTGGTTAAAACATCTTTATAACTTTTGTTTTCACTGCTTATAATAAATCGTTCTTTGTTACAAGTGCCGCGCATACACATAATCATTGCTTTTACCACATCTTTTACATCTACAAAGCCACTTGTACCCTCAGTATACCAAGAATAGCCATGATATACTTTTTTAAATAATTCAGTTGATCCTACATTCCAATCACCGGCACCTAAAATAATAGACGGATTTAAGATAACGGCATTCAAGCCTTCACCAATACCACGCCACACTTCCATTTCACCTAGGTATTTGGTCTTGCCATATTCACTGTTACTGGTTGCCATTGTCCATTTCATATTCTCAGTAACCAATTTCCCTTCACGCATACGCCCCAAAGCTGCCACAGAACTAATATGCACTAGCTTTTCTATATTTTTTTCTATACACACATTTACCACATTGGCAGTACCTTCTACATTAATTTTATGCAATAATTTTTTCTTTGCAGGATTAAATGAAACCAATCCGGCACAATGGTAAACCTTATCTACATTTTCCATAGCTTCCGATAAAGCAGCCATATCTAAAATATCGCATTGAACCCACTCTAACTTATCTGCTAAATGTGGCGGTATATGGTGATGATATATTGCTTTTACTGAAAAATCTCTTCTCAGCAACTCTTCTATTAAATGAGTACCTAATAGCCCTGATCCACCGGTTACTAATATCATAACAGTTTTTGTTATTTATAATAAAATACATTTGAACAGAGGGGAAAAATACAAAAAATTTATTTCCCCCAATAAGTTTCAGAAAGAATAATTAATAATAAAGTTAAACAGTGAAAGATTTACTTTATTAAATGTGTATTTAGGATTATTGTAAGAGTTACCATAGCCTTTTTTGTAAGTGTATAAAAATTCTGCATCAAAGCCTGCCCATTGCTTTTTAAATTGATACTTAATATCAATATTCAATTGTCCATATGATGGTATGCCATATTTATTCATGGCTATATTTTTAACATCGGGTAAGGCATAATACCCTATTTGTCCTTCTAACAACAAATTATTCGACAATGTATTCCATTTTACATTCCACATTACTGCATTTAAATTACCATTCCCTTCATTTCTTTCCCTATACATAAATGTGTAAAAGGGCTCAATACCCCATTCACGCGGACTTAGAAAACGGCCATTGTTGGTAATGCGTGTATAGTTAAGTGTAGTTTCTATGTGTTTATTTTTTAAGCCCATTCTTCCCGACAATACATAGGCCTTGTTTCCTTTTTGCATGTATGCTTTATCAGGATTACTGTTTCCACCATTGTGAACAGTTTGCTGAGCAATAAGCCGTATGCCTCCTAACCATTTTATTTGACTAGTTAGTTGTGTGGGAATATTATTCCACTCAATCATAGAAGTATTAAACATATTTTCTACGAATTGCTCCCATATCTTAAGATGCATGTTTGCATTTAATTGTTGTGTAATACCGAATACACCTATGCCTGCAGAGGAAAGATTACCCCGGTAATTACCAGCAGTTCCGTTTGGGTTAATACCTTGTGCATACCAACCTATTGAATTGGCAACCGAAAACCATTCTATAGTACTACGTGGAGATATATTATATAACCACCCTCCTTCCCAAACCGTTTTTTTACGTGTATATTGTAAGTACAAGCCATCTTCAAATGTTGGGCGCATACGGCCATCCTGTGGATTGATAAATGGTGTTTTCAGCAATTGCTTACCAATTGTTGCTTGAAAGTGCCGCTGTTGAAAGTGCAAATAAAAATATTCTAACTTATACAAGTTATTGGTTTGTGCCGGATTTGCTATGTTGAACAATCCAATTTCATAGCGATTGGGCGATCCGGTAATAGAATCAGGTTTGGCCAAATTAGAAGACCCCAGATTAAAGGTATAAAAACCACCCAACCCAAATTGAATATGATGGAAAGGCGCAGTTTGGTACTTAATACCCCCTCCAAATGCATTGGCATAATAATCTGTTAGTGCACCTTCATTAATAGCCGACATAAAGAAATATCGAAATCGTCCCTCAAAACTGCCCTTCCGAAAAGCATGTAATAAAGAGGTTGTATCGCTCTGTTCAGCATCCTCTTGATTCTCTTCAGTTACCACAGTAGTATCGGCTATTTGCGCCGATACACCTACCATAGGCAACTGGGCTAACAAAAGGAATAATATGGCATAAATATGTTTCTGCATAGAATGCTGTGTAGTAATTTTAATATAAAGAACTACTAAAAGCCTGCTTTAATATAACTCCAACCTTGTTGCTGCCGTATTACTAGTTCAGCAATACCGGCAGGAACAGTTTGAATACCTGTAATGAGTTGTTGAGCTGATAGGTTATTAGCCTGAAGCATATTGGCACAAACTTTTATTTGCACCCCGGTTGCCATGAGTTGCTCAATAGCTTCCTGAAAAGGGTTTTGCCCACTAATACAAAAACTGCTGCTTCTGCCATGGCAAACCACTTCAATGCTTACAGCATTATTCAAAGCATTTTGCAAATTTTTAATTTGCCCAATCATGCTTTTATACACTGCCTCATCGTTAGAGGTTAATTGAAAAATTGCTTGGTATGTTGCTGTATTCATACAAATAATATTTGCTTTTTAAAAATTGCTTTTTTGAACAAATATTATGATTGTAATTTATTTACCTTTTGTTGCAAGGCTTGCAATTGTTGTTCAATTTGCAGAAGCTTATGAAGAATAAGAATGTGGGTATGAACAGCATCAATACCTACCACACTATCTTTACTGGTAATGAGTTGTTGAATGGCTTGATAAGTAGCTTTGTCTATTTGATTCAAATTCATTTCCATAAAAATTAATTTTTAAATTAGTGTATGTTTTATGAGTAATAGCCTTGTGCAATGTGTACTTACAAGTCGGTTACCTATTGATTTATGTACACAAGGTTTACCCGTAGGCAACAATAAATACATTTTATTATCATACAATAATTAGGCAACTACGCCGGTTCATCCATTCACCATAACTAACTACACGGCCGGCGTAGAAACCCATTCTTGTATAATAAATAATCAGGGGTGTATATCCATTACAACCTATCCAACGGCAATGGTTATCATGCTCGTCTTTACTCAAAAAGTTTTATTTCAATTTTCCTGCTGTTTTAGGAAGATTGAGTTGGTGTTGACTTGGCTGGGCGCTTTTGAAACATGCCAAAAACAAGGGCACCCATCATAGCAAAATAAAGGGTACTATTTACCGGTTTTGAAGAGATGATACAAGTTCCACTGGCACATCCTACAAAATAATAATACAAATAGCCGGCTATACCTCCGGTAATAGCACCAGCTATATATAGTTTATTTTTAATGATCCACTTCTTCATAAGTAACTTCTTCAGGTGTTTGTTGTTGAATAGAGGTACGTTGATAAGTATTGGTACTGCAGCCGCCAACACCACAGCAACCTATATTTGCCAATGCCATATATGCCACAATGCCGCCAAATATACCCAATAACCAATCGTGCGATATAAAGGCCTGTGCAATAGCAAACCCGGCAATTGCCAAGCGAATGATGCGCATCCAATTCCAGCCATATTTTAATTGTTGTAACATAGTA
>JAGWPI010000315.1 GCA_028877005.1 Bacteroidota bacterium
AGCTACCACATCGGCCATTTTACCTTTTTCAAGACTACCTATTTTGGTAGCACCTATTAAATCGGCTGCACTAACGGTAGCGGCCTTTATACATTCCAAAACAGGCATTCCTGCTTCGTGCATATACCCAAACTCCATCCAATTCTTGCCGTGGTTGTATACACCGGCATCTGTACCAAAAGCAATTTTTACCCCGGCTTTATATGCTTTAGCAAAAGTTGCCTGAATAACCGAACCAATTTGAATAGCTTTTGCACGTATAATAGGCGGAAAATATCCGGGCATTTTATTAGCAGAATCGGCTACTGATTTACCGGCAATAATAGTTGGCACTAAATAAGTACCCCTTTCTTTCATTAATGTCATAATTTCCGGCGTCATATAAGTGCCATGTTCTATAGAAGTAACACCGGCTAACACAGCGCGCTTCATACCTTCAGGACCGTGTGCATGAGCAGCCACACGCATTCCATAATCTTTTGCAGTTTCTACAATTGTTTTAATTTCATCTTCTGTAAACTGAGCTCCTGCACCGTCTTTTTCTAAACTCAGTACACCGCCGGTAGCAGTAATCTTAATTAAATCGGCACCATCTTTATAATGTTGCCGTACAGCCTTTCTGCATTCATCATCGCCATTCACCACATTTTCATTTAATTGTGGTACCATCATAATATCTTCTCTTAAACCATTAGTGGGGTCTCCATGTCCACCCGTAGTTGAAATAATAGAGCCTGCAGTAAATATACGTGGCCCAACTACTAACCCTTTATTTATAGCATTACGAAGCGCGATGTTAACACCACTGCCACCTACATCACGCACAGTAGTAAAACCAGCCATTAAAGTAGTTTTAGCATATACTGCAGCCTGAAATGCAATATCTGCAGGATTTTGGGTTAATCTTTTTAACATAGCATCAGGACTAGTTTGACTTTCTAAATGAACGTGGGCATCAATTAATCCGGGCATTACCGTATACCTTTTCAAATCAATTACTTTATCATTTGGCCCTGCCTGTATAAAACCATTTTGTATATCGACAACCGTATCGCCCTGCACAATAACGGACATGTCTTGTTGCTCTATTAATTTGTTTACATCAATTAATTTACCGCAATAAATAATGGTTTTTTGGGCTGCTGCCATTTGATAAAATAGCAGTGTAAAAAGTAACATTTTTTTCATATCAATTTATTTGGTTGAGGCAGTTAAGTTAAGTAATTATTAATGGAAACAACACAAAAAAAGCCCCTGAAGAATCAGGAGCCTATACAAGTATAATGAAAAAATATTAGTCTTTATCAGGCTGTGGAGTATAGCGCAAATAAGGTTTTACTACTTTTACACCTTTGGGAAATTTTGAGGGTGCATCTTCTGTGCTTACCCCTAAACCGATAATTACATCTTCTCCGGGATTCCAGTTAGCTGGTGTAGCAACGGGATATTTAGCACTTAACTGTAATGAATCTAAAACACGCAACACTTCATTAAAGTTACGGCCGGTAGATGCGGGATAGGTGATAAATAACTTTAATTTTTTATCGGGACCAATAATAAATAAAGACCGAACAGTGTGTGTTTCAGAAGCGTTGGGATGAATCATATCAAATAAAGTAGCTACTTTTTTATCTTCATCGGCAATAATTGGAAAATCAACATGTGTATGTTGGGTTTCATCAATATCACTAATCCACTTTTTGTGGCTTTCTACATCATCCACACTTAAAGCTAAAACTTTGGTATTACGTTTGTCAAATTCAGCTTTCAATAATGCTGTTTTACCTAATTCAGTTGTACAAACCGGTGTATAATCAGCAGGATGTGAAAATAGAATACCCCAGCTATCACCTAGATATTCATAAAAATCAATGTCTCCAATAGAAGTTTTTGCCTTAAAATTGGGTACGGTGTCTCCTAAATGCAAACTCATAAAACGATATTTTAAAGGTTAACAAAATAATTGAACAGAGAATGGAAGTACAAAGTTAAATACTCTACCAATTTAGCAGGGTGATAAATATTTTATTCACCTAAACTTAACTTTATAAACTTCTTCCTTTTTGCAACGCAAAGGTACCATATTTGTTTTTTACTGCATCAATTGCTTTGTATAAGTTGGCTTTGGTGTTAGTTTGATTAAACAAATCAGGTGCTTGTCCATGTTTACTTAAATTAGTTAAACGCACACCCAATAAACGAACTGGAAGAGAAGGTTGCCATAATAGTTGAAACAGTTGCTTAGCTGCTTGTATCAATTCATCATCACAAAAAGTGAGTGGTAAGCTAATTTGTTTGGTTGTAGTTGTAAAATCGGCATAGCGTATTTTAATTGCTATGCAAGCAGTAAACATCCTCTCCTGTCTTAATTCATAAGCCACTTTTTCAGTCATTTGTACTAGTTTCTGTTCTAAAAAAGCCTTATCGTTAGTATTAGTAGTAAAGGTTTGTTCAGTTGAAATAGATTTGGGCTCATGTGCTGTTTCCAAAGGCATATCATAACTGCCATTGGCAATATGGTGAAGTGTTTGCCCCCATTTACCGAATTTTTGTTCTAAATGTTGCGGCGAAAACTGTAATATGTCCTGAATAAAATGAATACCCATTTGCTGCAGTTCTGGTAATGTATGTTTACCAACACCGGGAATTTTTTGAACGGGCAGCGGCGCTAAAAAATCTTTTTCCTTACCGGGCTGCACAAATAGATAGCCGTTGGGTTTAGCTTCATCGGTAGCAATTTTGGCAATGAGTTTGGTAGTAGCCAAACCAAAAGAAATAGGTAATCCGGTAGCAGCCATTATTTGTTGGCGTAAATCAATCGTCCATTGCAATGGGTTAAAAAAAACATCCATCCCGGTTAAATCAATATAAAACTCATCAATACTCGCTTTTTGAAAGGCGGGTGCAGCTTGCGCAATAATATCAGTAACCCTGTTGGAGAAACGGCTGTACTCTTTATAAGAACCGTGTAATATAATAGCCTGCGGGCATAGCTGTAAAGCACGTTTCATAGGCATGGCGCTGTGTATGCCAAATTTACGAGCAGCATAACTGCAGGCTGCTACTACTCCCCTTTCGCTGCTACCACCCACTAAAACAGGCAGATGTTGTAGTGCGGGATTTTTAATAACCTCCACACTCACAAAAAATGAGTCTAAATCAAAATGGGCAATATAACGTTGCGGCTGATTCATGAAATAACAGCAGCTAAATTACTATGCAAGTAATAGAAAGTAAGTACAAATTTTTAAAAAGATGTGTTCATCATAAGAAAATTGAAACCGTTACTGCAACACCTGTAAAATAGCCTCATCTATTCTCCTTGGGCGAAAATTAGTACGGTGTACCAATGCCCAAATGCTAGTGGCTTTAACAATGGTTTGGTTATCGCGTAGGCGCACAATAGTATAATGGCGTTGCCAGGTTACACCGGTATGTTCGCCGGGCCAGGTAGTTATTTCTAATACATCACCCAAAAAAGCACCAGTTAAATAATCTATTTCATGGCGGCGTACCACCCATAACACTTCGCGGTGTAGGGTTTCAGGTACCTTTTGCATCCAGTGGTTGTAAGCTGCATCTTGCAACCATTGCACATACACCACATTGTTTACATGCTTTAAATGGTCTAAATGTGTTTCATTTACGGTAATAGTAAAGCGAAATGGCGGATAGATATAATTTTCCATGTATTTACAAATAGATGTCTAACAAACCTTCGGGTAGGTTTACCCAAACCTCTTTTCTTTTTCTGTCTATTTTCAGTAGAGTATTTTCATGAATGGGTATCAGCACTTCCTTGCCTTCTATGAAAATTCGAACCAATACCTGATGAGGTTGTTCAATTACTTCTTCTATAATGCCCAAGGCTTTTTGGCTATCTACAACTGAGTAGCCCAATAAAGCAATAGGGGCATGTGTATCCATTAATGCAAAAGCCTCAACTTCCGGTAGCCAAACATTCTTGTTTAAAAAACGATGGGCGGCTTCTTTACTGCTTATGCCTTCTAATTGTACAAATATTTCTTCAGAATTTTTAGGTTTGGCACTTTCTACAAAGTAGGGTAGATAACTATTTTTATTCTGCTCTATAAAAAGAGCTTTAATGCCTTTCAGTGTTGTTTTTTTTCCCAGCACATGCTGCACAATTACTTGGCCGTTAGTACCAAAAGTAGCCACAATTTTACCGATATGAATATATTGTTGAATTGCCATGCAATTAATGGATTTAGACAAAACTATGTGGTTAAAAGAATGAATAGGTAGAAAATTAAAAAGCCCTGTTAACGTGTTTATGGTTAACGGGGCTACATTTTTTTGTGCAGGCTTACTAAACTTCTGAACCACCTTCAGCAGGTTGTTCTTCTACCTTTTTAACAACAGGTTTGTATTCCTGACGCTGGCGTTTTTGTTGCTTGTGCGAATCACTTCTGCGTTTTAACTGTGCTTCATGTTCATCGTGCCATGCCTGAAATTTGATCATTGCGGTTGCATCATCAAATAATCCCAGTGAAACACCACGAAGCAAATGCTTCAGGTACAATACACCTTTAAAGGAAAGAATCCTTCGTACTGTGTCGGTTGGTTGTGCACCTTTATGTAACCAGTCTAAAGCTTTCTGACGATCTAGTTGAATGGTTGCCGGTACGGTTAAAGGATTGTAAGTGCCCAGTTTTTGGATGAATTTACCATCTCTGGGTGCACGAGCATCGGCCACTACAATAAAGTAGAATGGGCGTTTTTTACTGCCGTGTCTTTGTAATCTCATTTTTACTGCCATGTTAAATAGACATTTAAAGGCGTTAATAAATAGGGTTTCAATTTTATTTGGACGGCGAAAATAATAAAGGATTGCTTTCCCTCCAACTTTACGTGTTTGGTTTTTATAATTTAATACAAAATTATGAGCATTCTCGGTGTTTTTTGATATTTATCGCTTTAAACCCGGCATTCTTCCCCCCATGGGTAATTTATTCATAGCCCCCATCATTTTTTTCATTTGTTCAAATTGCTTCATAAAGGCATTTACCTCCTGAATATCCTTTCCGCTACCTTTAGCTATGCGTAATTTTCTTTTTTGGTCAATTAAATCGGGGTTGGCCCTTTCTTGTGGTGTCATAGAATGAATAATGGCTTCAATACCTTTAAATGCGTCATCATTAATATCTACATCTTTAATGGCTTTACCAACGCCGGGTATCATGCCCATTAAATCTTTCAGATTTCCCATTTTTTTAATTTGTTGGAGTTGTTCTAAAAAATCTTGAAAATCAAATTGATTTTTTCTGATTTTTTTCTCCAACTTTCTAGCTCGTTCTTCATCAAATTGTTCTTGGGCTTTTTCAACCAGTGAAGCAATATCGCCCATACCCAAAATACGCTGTGCCATACGGTCTGGATAAAAGACATCGAGTGTATCCATTTTTTCGCCGCTGCTCATAAATTTAATAGGCTTCTGCACTGTGTATTTAATAGAAAGTGCAGCACCACCTCGGGTATCACCATCTAATTTGGTTAATACCACACCGGTAAAATCGAGTCGGTCGTTAAAGGCTTTGGCTGTATTTACCGCATCCTGACCCGTCATGGCATCTACCACAAACAAAATTTCAGAGGGTTGAACGGCTTGTTTAATGTTGGCAACTTCGGTCATCATTACTTCATCAATGGCTAAACGACCTGCCGTATCAATAATTACCACATTTTTATTCTGAGCTTTAGCAGCTTTTAGTGCATTTTGAACAATACTTACTGCATCTTTATTATCGCGCTCTGCATAAACGGGTACACCTACCTGCTCCGCTAATACAGTTAATTGATCAATAGCTGCCGGGCGATAAATATCCGCCGCTACTACCATTGGTGATTTGCCTTTTTGATTTTTTAAATAATTGGCCAGTTTACCGGTAAAAGTGGTTTTACCACTACCTTGTAATCCTGCAATTAAAATAATAGCCGGATTGCCGCTTACGGAAAATTCAGCTGCTGTACCACCCATTAATTCAGTTAATTCATCCTGAACAATTTTTACCATTAACTGGCCCGGACTTACCGCATTAATTACTTTTTCGCCAATGGCTTTTTCTTTTACTTTATCGGTAAATTCTTTCGCAATTTTAAAGTTTACATCGGCATCTATTAAAGCCCTGCGAATATCTTTTACAGTATTAGCAACATTCAGTTCTGTAATACGAGCTTGGCCTTTCAGGTTTTTAAATGCTGATTCTAATTTTTCACTCAGTGAATTAAACATAATACATTAATTAAAGTACTTTTCATCATTAAAAAAGTGAACCGATAAGTTCACTTTTAAATTGGCTGTGCAAATATAATGGCAACTGTGTTTTTAACCGAGATAAACCTTTAAATGCTTACTACGGCTGGTACTTCTTAACTTATTAATGGCTTTGTCTTTAATTTGCCGCACTCTTTCGCGGGTTAAATTAAATCTTGCCCCAATATCTTCTAAGCTTAATGATTCTTCGGTACCGATACCAAAAAAGTAGCAAACCACTTCTTTTTGTCGTTCAGTTAAAGTTTTTAGACTGCGTGCTACTTCACTTTTTAATGATTCATAATGTTCTATGCTGATGTCTGTTCGTTCCTCATTTGGGTTGTACATAACATCTAATAACGTATTGTCTTCCCCATCACCTAGTGGTGTATCTACACTTACGTGGCGGGCATTTACTTGCATGGCGGCGTTAATTTCTGAAAGATCTGTTTCTAATAACTCGGCTAGTTCTTCTACCGTTGGTTCTCGTTCATTCTCTTGTTCTAATTGCTGAATAGCTTTCCCAATTCGATTGGTAAGACCGACTTTATTCAACGGCAAACGAACAATGCGGCTTTGTTCGGCTAATGCTTGCAGTATACTTTGCCGTATCCACCAAACTGCATAGGAAATAAATTTAAAACCGCGAGTTTCATCAAAACGCATAGCGGCTTTCATTAATCCTAAATTGCCTTCGTTGATTAAATCCGGCAGTGTTAGCCCTTGATTTTGATATTGTTTGGCTACAGATACAACAAAACGTAAATTAGCTTTCACTAATTTTTCTAAAGCCTTTTGATCATTGTTTTTGATTCGAATAGCCAATTTCACCTCTTCTTCTGGCGAAATTAATTCTACCTTCCCAATTTCCTGCAAGTACTTCTCTAAACTCTGGCTCTCCCGATTGGTGATGGATTTAGCAATTTTGAGTTGACGCATACTCATAGCAGTGGTTGTTTTGTGTTAGATAGAAGAAGTTGGTTTTGGTGGAGGAGCGGATAAATTTTTCAAATAGCAATTTAATTTATTTAAAGCATATCTCCCAAAAAATATATTATGAAGAATTTAAACCGCTAAAAGCCCTATTTCAGTAGGTTTAAACCGGAATATAAATCCAATAAACTTACTGTTTTAAAAAAAACATTTGGAGGGTATGTATAATTTAATATTATTGCAGCCCACAAAGTAGTTAGTAAAGCATTTGAAATGAGCAAAAAAC
>JAGWPI010000316.1 GCA_028877005.1 Bacteroidota bacterium
ATGCGGCATTATATGTAACCTTAATTTCACCGGATTTCCCTTTCCCAATAGGCGATTTAGGGTATTCAGGCGTGGTGCAGCCACATTCTGCAGTAGCTACTTCAATAACAACCGGTTTATTACCTATGTTTTTAAAATGGAAAACATAAGTGGCGGGTACCCCTTTTTTTATTTTGCCAAAATCGTGTTTTACTGTATTAAATGCTACAGGGCTTTGCGCAAAACCTACTGTTCCAACTAATAGAAAAATAGCTACTAAAAATTGTTTCATGATGTAATGAATTTTAAGGTAAAAATAAAATATTTAAAAAATTGTTTTAACTTATTGGAGTTGCTAAAATGAAAATATTTTTATTGGTGCAATATAGCGCCCATTTGCTTAGTTTTTGTTGAGTCTGACGATTTGTTATCCTGATAGGTTTCACCCTTAAATGTAACTTGTTTACTTAATTTATAATTGTTTAAAAAAATGCCGGCAGTTTTATAAAAAGCCCCCAATGAGCTGCCATTAAATCCTAAAATAACGGTAGCAGATTGGCCGGGAGCAAATTTTTTGCCTCTTTCAAATTTTGGTGTTGTGCAACCGCATGAAGGGCGAACATCATCTAAAGTAGCTGTATCCTTTCCAATATTCGTAATCGTTAAAGTATACTCGGCAGATTTACCATATGGTATTTTTCCGAAATCAAAATTATCATTGGTAAAACTAAATTGCTTACTAATGTCGGCATTGGTTATTTGCGCATTTGCCACCATAATGCATGGAATAAAGAAAATAAACAGACTCAATTTTTTCATGGATGAATTTTTATATTTGTATATGTAAGCATTGTTAATGAACAATACACTTTTTTTATGATTCAATATATTGCCATCCTATTTATCACCCAAATAATTACAATTTTCATGCAATAATTCATTTAATGCCCAATCATTGCCTAAAATTATTGATAATACCGGTTAAAAAAATTAAGAAATCATAAAATGCAGTAAAATTGCAGTTATCTTTTATATAAAGTTATATAAAGGCTTACTTGCAGCCGGTTTAATTGTTAAATGAGAATTGAAATACTTTGGCTATTAAATATTGTCAATTTGGCATAAATGCCTTCTCTTTCCTCATTTTTGCTTAATTTAACATTTACTGCCCTGAAAGCACAGAAAAAAGTTAATAATTGGCATAAATGCGATTTTTTTCAATTAAATAATTTGTGCAAAATTTCTGAATAATTGACAGGTAGCAGTGGAATAAAAACTTACACTTGATAGTTTATTAAATTATTTTTGCTTTATGGAAAAAACAATTACTTCTATTGATGCCAATGTACTTTCTTTTGAAGCATTTAGGCAACAAGTGTTGAATGATTTTAAATTAACTGTAATTAGTCGCGAGGCCAGTTTGCTGGGAAGGAGAGAAGTGTTAACCGGAAAAGCAAAATTTGGCATTTTTGGGGATGGAAAAGAATTGGCCCAAGTAGCTATGGCACGCTATTTTAAAGAAGGTGATTTTAGAAGCGGATACTATCGTGATCAAACATTTATGTTTGCTGCCGGTTTGGCTACTGTAGAAGAATTTTTTTCACAATTGTATGCAGACCCCAACATAGAGCACGATCCATTTAGTGCCGGTAGGCAAATGGTTTCACATTTTGCAACGCCTAATGTGAATGAATACGGCTATTGGTTAGAATTAGCAAAAAGGAAAAATGTTTCGGCAGATATTGCACCTACTGCCGGCCAAATGCCTCGTTCCTTGGGTTTGGCATTTGCTTCCAAATGTTTTAGAGAAAACACTGGATTACACGCTTTTACAAAATTAAGCAATAATGGCAATGAAATTTGTTTTTGCACTATTGGCGATGCATCCACTTCTGAGGGAGCCTTTTGGGAAACCATTAATGCCGCAGGCGTATTACAAGTTCCATTAGCAGTATTTGTTTGGGATGACGGATATGGCATTTCTGTACCACGTGAATATCAAACCACTAAAGGCTCTATATCTGAAGCACTGCAAGGATTACAAAAAGATGAACATACCAACGGTATACACATTTATAAAGTAAAGGCATGGGATTATGCCGGAATGTGCGAAGTGTTTGAAGCAGCTTTGCAAAAAGTTAGAGAAACACATACTCCTGCTTTATTTCATGTAGAAGAAGTAACACAGCCTCAGGGGCACTCTACCAGCGGTAGTCACGAACGCTATAAAAGTCCGGAACGATTAGCTTGGGAACGCGAGTGGGATTGTATTAAAAAATTTAGAGAATGGATTTTGTTGAGTGATTTAGCTACAGACAATGAATTAACCACCATTACACAAGAAGCTAAATTACTTGTAAAAGAAGCTAAAGCTAAGGCTTGGGAAAAATTCATGAAACCCATTAAACAACAAGTTCAACAAACCGCTGAATTACTCTCTACAATGGTGGTAAATGACATGGATGTTTATCATTCTATACAAGATAAAGTAAAGGAATTGCAAGCAAATATTGAACCTTTACGTAGAGACGTATTGCATACCTTACATACTGCTATAGAATTGGCTCCTAATTCTCCCTCTATAAATGATATAAAAAAATATTACCAATCCTTATTGCAGGAGGCTAAACAACTATATAATACCCACTTATACAATGAAGGTCCTGCCAGTGCTTTAAAGGTTGAGGAAGTAAAGCCCATCATTCCCTTTGATGCACCACTTTTAAATGGTTATGAAATTTTGAATAAATACTTTGATACATTATTTAAATACCAACCTTTTATAGTTGCTTTTGGCGAAGATGTTGGTAATATAGGCGATGTAAATCAAGCATTTGCAGGCTTGCAGGCAAAGTATGGTAAGGTAAGAATTTTCGATACCGGTATTCGGGAATTAACCATTATGGGACAGGCTATTGGATTGGCTTTGCGTGGGATACGGCCTATTGCTGAAATTCAATACATAGATTATTTGTTGTATGGATTACAAACATTAAGTGATGACGCTGCCACCACCCATTACCGAACATTTGGCCGTCAAAGTTGCCCCATTATAATTAGAACACGTGGTCACCGATTAGAGGGGATATGGCATAGTGGAAGTCCAATGGGTATGGTAATACATGCACTACGTGGTTTTTATGTGTGTGTGCCTCGCAATATGGTTCAGGCAGCAGGAATGTATAATACGCTTTTGTGTAGTAATGATCCGGGTATTGTTATTGAATGTTTAAATGGATATAGATTAAAAGAAAAATTACCGGCTAACTTATTAGATTTTACAGTTCCCTTAGGTATACCCGAAATATTAAAGCAGGGTGATGATATTACTATTGTATCTTATGGTTCTACTTTACGCATTGTAGAAGAAGCTGCTGAGCGTTTAACTAAATTAGGTATCAGTTGTGAAGTAATAGATGTGCAAACTTTATTACCATTTGATATTCATCATAGTATTGTTGCCTCATTAAAGAAAACAAATAGAATTTTATTTGTAGATGAAGATGTACCCGGAGGTGCTTGTGCTTATATGTATAATCATGTAATGGAAGAACAAGGAGGATACCGTTGGGTAGATGTGGCACCACGTACTTTAACAGCTCAGCCACACCGGCCGGCTTATGGAAGTGATGGGGATTATTTTAGTAAACCAAATGCCGAAAATGTAATAGATATTGTATTGGAAATGATGCGAGAGTAAAGTTTTTTTTAAACTAACTTGATTAGAAAATAAATATGAGGGAGGTTACATTTAATTTGTATAGCCTCCCTCTTTATGGATATTTTTTTAATCACTTAGAAAATATATCTGATCCCAAATTGCATTTGCCATCTAGATGGTAAATCAGGACTTGTAGTAAATGTACTTTTTTGAGAGGGATCA
>JAGWPI010000317.1 GCA_028877005.1 Bacteroidota bacterium
GGAAAGATACATTCTATCAATACTTTAGCAGGCAAAACGATTTGCTTATTCATGTTTATCAATTTAAAATGCATCAAGGAGATTCAATTCAATCTTCCCTACAAAAGATTACATGTACACCTAAAGGAATTTTTTGGGAACAAATGCTAGATACCTTTCAATTAAAAATGGCTACTCAACAAAATTTGCTTTGGATAAGCGAATCGGACACGCTGAGCTTTAAACATATACAACCTGCTTTGCTACAACTGCAATATGAAAATACTGTTGCTATAATGCAACCTACTATTAACCTTACTGATTTTTTAATAAGAAGTCGTTATGATTTCATTCATGGTACCCACTTTGCCAATGATACTGCCAAATTTAAAAGGAGTATTTATAAACCAAAAAAATAGTGGGTATAGGTATTACTTATAAACGTATATATATTAATATAGTTTATCTTGTACAGGATGTTTATTCCACTCCGGATCATACTTTACAAACCAACTAAGCCATAAAGAGCGTGATAAACGCATAATGAAAGGTTGTATAACTATAATAAGTACAATAGCAGTACCCATCCAGTAAAAAATCCGCATATCATCAATATCAAATGACATACCAATTAAAACCCACCATGCTACAAAAGTGCTTACAAAAAATGCAACTGATAATGCATAACTTACATAACCGGTTCCATAATAAAAACCTTCTTCAACTTCGGTAGGTTGACCACAAACCGGACATTTTTCATGCATATCAATATTGTGTTTTAAATCATATGCATTCTTGGTTATAAATATATCACCCTGCCTACATCTTGGACATTTATTTGTAAGGGTTGCAATTAAATACCCCGGATTTTTTTGTTGGCCACTCATTTTTATAATTTTACTTAACCAAATAGTTGTTCATTTATTTGTTGCCAGCTTCCACCATTATAGGCTTCTATACCGGCAGCTCTAAGCATATTTACAGCCATACTGCTTATGGCACCGGATTCACAAACTAAAATGTATACCCTATTAATTTGCTGAAGTGCAGGTATTGCCATGCTAAGCTGATCAAATGGTATGTTGGTGGTTGCCGGTGCATGTGCTTGCTGATAAGATGTTTTTGATCTTAGATCAATCACTATAGCTCCTAACTGAAAAAATTTTTTCAAATAATTTTCAGTTATTTTTTTTTTCAATATTAAATTCTTTCGCACATCATCATTTTTTGCAAAGTTGAAAAAAAAGTGAAGTGCAAAATGTGACTAATGTTACTTTAACTCATTAAATTTTTATAAAAATCGTCTTTCAATTCAATGGTATTTCTAGATAGAGATAGTAATTTTTTTTGTTCTATTTTTTTTAATAACCTTGAAATAACTTCTCTAGATGAATTTAATTCATCAGCAATTTGCTGATGCGATAAATTTATTTGGTTGCTTTTGTGTGCTTGTGCATAACGTTTTAAATAAAATATTAAACGTTCATCCATATTTCTAAAGGCAATATGATCTATGAGTAGTAATAATTCTTCAAATCTATTCCTGTATGTTTCTAAAACATAGTAATACCAGCTTTTGTATTTACTCATCCATTGGTCCATTAATTGAATAGGTACCATCATAATCACACTTTCTTCTACTGATTTAACCATTACTTTACTAGCTTCCATTTTTGAGGCACAAACCAAAGAAATTGCACAAGCTTCTCCCGGTTGCAAATAATACATTAAAAACTCGCCACCGTCTTCATTTTCTCTAAATATTTTCAATGTGCCTTCTACTACCAATAAAGCACTTTTTATATATTGACCGGTTCTAATTAATATTTCATCTGCAGGAATCGTTTTTAGAACGCTATTCTCTTCAATTTCTTGTAATAAAGCAGGTTCTAATTGTGGAAACATTTTATATAAAGGCTGCATATTTACTAATTGGGGTTAATTATTTTTTCCATTTGCATACTTCTGGAACCTTTTATTAAAATAATAGCATCTTCCATTTTTTGCTTACGTAACCATTCCCCGGCTTCGGTTGAATGATTGAAGTAAAGATAATTGTGTTTAACTGATTTAAAATCGCCACCTACTAATATAACCGATTCCCAAGAGAATTGTTGAAGTAGTTGTACAATATTTTGGTGCTCTTTAATACTATCTTCTCCCAACTCCATCATGCCTCCAATTATCACTATTTTTTTTGTACCGGGCATTTTGGCAAAGTTTTCAATAGCAGCTTTCATGCTGGTGGGGTTGGCATTATAAGCATCTAATACGATATGATTTTTTTCAAATTCAATAAACTGCGACCTGCTGTTATTGGGTTTATACTGTTCAATGGCTGTTTGTATTTTGTTTTCAGGTACATTAAAATATTTGCCTATGGCAATTGCACATAATACATTTGGTAAATTATAACTGCCTACTAATTGTGTATGTAATTCTTTTATTTGGTTGGTACCTTTTAGTAACTGTGCATGTAGAAAATAATTGCTATCAACTTCTTGGCCTATTATATCTGCATTTGCTGTTCCATAAGTAATGCGTTGGTTAATGCCTTCACTCATGTTCCACAAATAATCATAATCAGCATTCATAAATATCATACCGTTATTTTCTCTTATAAAATCATACAATTCTCCTTTGCCTTTGCGTACCCCTTCAATGCCGCCAAATCCTTCTAAGTGTGCTTTACCACAATTGGTAATTATACCATGTGTTGGAAGTGTATAGGTACAATAGCTTGCAATTTCTTTTTGATGGTTAGCACCCATTTCTATAACCGCTATTTCGGCATCTTTTTTTACTTGTAAAATGGTGAGTGGGATACCAATGTGATTATTTAAATTGCCTTGGGTTGTATAACAATTGAAATGGCTGCTTAAAACAGCACTCACTAGTTCTTTGGTTGTTGTTTTACCATTGCTTCCCGTAATAGCTAAAAATGGAATGCTAAATTGTTTTCGATGGTGTAGTGCCAAGCTTTGCAAGGTTTGTAAAACATCATGCACTACTATTATGTGTTTATGAGGGCAATTGGGTTGTTCATCAACAATCGCATAAGCTGCACCTTTCTCCAAAGCTTCTAAAGCAAATTTATTACCGTTAAAATTGGGTCCCTTTAAAGCAAAGAAGAGATCATTATTTTTAATTTTTCGGGTATCTGTTTGAACCTGTGGATATTGTAGGAAAATTTGATAGAGATCATGGATGCTTATCATACCATTTGTGTTAAAGTACAAAATAAAATTAATTTAAACGTATTTTACAGAAGAACGCCATCTTTTTTGAAGATGGCGTTGCATTTTACCACTAAATTGTGGTGTTGCTGTATTTACCTTTCCTTTTATCTTTTCGCTCTTCTTGCTGGGAAGAAGTTGCCTGTTTGTGCTTTTTTGGAAGTACCTTCTGCGGCACCATAATGAGTCATGGCACAGCGAAAACCTATTGTACTGCTACTTTGGTCTTCTTCTAAGAAACGACGTGTACCTGGTGATAACCAGTATGGTCTATCATTCCAGCTCCCTCCTTTAACAACTCTTGATTTGTCTGAGATAAGGGTAGTAATACCATAGCCATAATTTACACCACTTAAAGAATCTCCATCCAAGTAGTTTTTGGCATAAGCTCTTTGATAATTTCTTCTTTCTCTAAGGGCAGAATCTGATTCAGGCACCATGATAATACGCCCTAAACTATCTCTTAAATTGCCGGTACCTCTGCTCATATCTACTTTTTTGAAAACGTTACCTCTAAAAGGATTAAAATCATCTTCATCTAGGCTGGTTAATGGTCTGTATACATCTGCCACCCATTCACTTACATTACCACTCATATTGTAAATACCAAAACCGTTGGGTGCAAAAGATGTTACTTCTGCTGGTATTGCTGCATTATCATTTAATCCTCCGGCAACACCCATGTTATCTCCAGCACCTCTTTTAAAGTTGGCTAAGAAAGCACCTTGATAAGCACCTGCTTTAGTAGAACGCAAATTGTCGAAACCGGCATTTTTCCAAGCATAAATTTGTTTATTGGCAATATTTTCTTCACCTCTGGTTTTTTTACCTCTTTTTACTTGTGGGTTTTCGGCTATATAACCATAGGCTGCATATTCCCATTCTGCTTCGGTGGGTAAACGGTAATCACCATATAAAATGCCATCGTCAAATTTTACAGTAGTTCTAGGCCTGCCTTGTGCATCTTTTAAAGGGTTACTTTTAGATGTGGCCAATTTGCCGGGTTGTACCTGATATTCACCCATTAAATAAGCCTTGGTATCAAAGTTTTCTTGACCACCACCATTTAACTCTGTTTTAATGTTGTTTTTATTGATATAGCCTTTCTTAATCAGTTCTAATTCATTTACACGGTCAGTTCTCCAAACACAAAAATCGCTGGCCTGTTTCCAGTTTACACCAACTACAGGGTAATAATTGTAGGCAGGGTGACGGAAATAGTATTCTACATAAGGCTCATTATAGGCCAATTCACTTCTCCAAACTAAGGTATCGGGCTTTGCGGCTTCTATTACTTCCGGATAGGCGGTGGTATCGCTAAAAACATTTTCTACCCAATACAAATACTCCCGATAATGCACATTGGCAATTTCAGTTTTGTCAATAAAAAAAGAATTAACTGTTACCCGGCGTGGAATATTATTCCAATCGCCCATTACATCTTCTTGTGTAGCACCCATTGTAAAGGTACCGCCTTGTACAAATACTAAACCAGGTGCAGTATTAATGTCTTTTGGCTTTGCTACATAAAAATTACCCTGCGTTTTATCATTGTAATTCCAACCGGTAACTGCCGATTTTTCCGGTTTTTTCTTAAATACTTTACAAGAAGCTGCAGCGCCAATCAGCGACAATAATAACACACAGTTTCTTGCAGTTGTCAACAATTGCATGATATGAATTTTAAGGTTCTTAATCAGTAAAAAATAGAGGGTAAAATTTTTGCGCTTTGCGAATATAGGCGATTTTTATACATGAATCATTTTATATGCAACTATCTACAGTCTAAATACCTAATTTTAACCTTTAAAAAGTGTATTGCTGTAGTAATGAGAATGCTAAATAAAACGATAAATTGTTTCCAACCAAAAACTATTGCCTGTTTTTTTAAATTTACCCTTGTTTTTTTTCTTTTAACTGTTGCTATAACGTTAAAAGCCCAAAGAAATTATGCAAACAATTCGGTTTTATCTTCCGGCAGTTGGTTTAAAATAGGAGTTACCAAGGGGGGTATATATAAAATTGATGTTGCTTTTTTAAATAAATTAGGCATTAATACCAACGGTTTTTCTTCTAACAGTATCCGTATTTATGGAAATGGAGGTGGCATACTGCCCGAAAACAATGCCATACCACGAGTAGATGACTTATTTGAAAACCCCATTTGGGTAAATGATGGAGGAGATGGCCTGTTTAATAACAATGATTACTTGCTTTTTTATGCCCAAGGACCCCACCAATGGGTGGTTGACTCAACCCAACAAACTTTTGCTTATCAAACTAATTTGTATACCGATACTGCTTTTTATTTTATTTCGATTCAAGCTGGTGGAAAACGTATTGCACAGCTTAATACTACATTAATACCTAATTTGAATATTTACTCATATACCGACCATTTGGTAGCAGAAAGCGATTCTATTAATTTATTAAATAGTGGCAAAAGTTGGTGGAGTAACGCTTTAAACCAAAATGCCGGATTAAGTAGAGATTTTGTCTTCCCCGTTCCGGGTATTTTACCTAATACTCCTTTAGTAATGCAATACCACTTAGCGGGAAGAAGTGTGGGCGGCAATAGTAGTTTTTCTATTTTTTTAAATCAACAATTGATAGCTACACCCACTATAACAGCTGTTTCAGGGTATTTTTTAGATGCTTTTGCTTCTGAAATACAACAAACGGCACAGTATATTACCCATCCCGCCGATTCGCTCATAAACATTCATTTGCAATTGAATGCAGGGGTGGCTGCAGCACAAGGCTGGTGGCAGCAAATAACACTGCAATGTAACCGACAATTGGCGGTATACAATAACAAACCATTGCTTTTTTCAAATGTTGGTTATGTAGGTAATGGGCAGGTAGGTAATTTTAAAATTATGAATGTTGTAACCGGCACCCGTGTGTGGGATGTTTCTCAACCATTATGGCCTATTGAATTGCCGGTTCAAATCAATAATCAACAATTACAATTTGTACAACGTTGCGATTCTTTAAAGCAGTTTATCGTTTTTTCGGATAATACTGCTTTAACACCTATTGTTTTAGGATTGGTTCCCAATCAGAACCTACATAATAGCCCGCCTGTTGACTTTATTATTATTACGCATCCTTTGTTTTTGGCACAGGCCAATCAATTGGCTGCTTTTCATACACAACAATATGCCCAAAAAGTGCAGGTGGTAACCACCCAACAAATATATCAGGAGTTTGGTAGTGGAAGTCCGGATCCATCTGCTATTAGAGATTTTTTAAAAATGTATTCAGATAAGTATGGCAATGACTCTACGCTTGCCTTAAAGTATGTTTTAATGTTTGGGGCTGCATCATTTGATTATAAAAATCGGTTGCTTAATAATACCAATTTTGTACCTGCTTATGAAAGCAATAATAGCTTGGAGCCTTTAAATACTTATGTTACAGATGACTTTTTTGGACTGTTGGGAAATACCGATAATATTAATGTAATTAACCTTTCACCCCCATTAAAAATAGCTATTGGCCGATTTCCGGTTCGTTCGGTTAATGAAGCTAATACCATGTTGCATAAAGTTATTCGTTATCATTCTAATACCGGTTTTGGTGCATGGCGCAATCAAGCCATTTTTGTAGCTGATGATAAGGATAATGATTTACATTTACAAGATGCAGAGTCTATTGCAAGTTCTGTTGCACAATACGACACTACATTTAACATTAGCAAAATATATTTAGATGCCTACCCCCAAGTAAGTGGTGCGGGTGGAAGTCGCTACCCGCAAGTAAA
>JAGWPI010000318.1 GCA_028877005.1 Bacteroidota bacterium
CTAAAACATGAGGAATTTCTGTAGCATCTGTTACTTGATAGTTCCATTTAGTAATAGGAGTTGTAATATTGATGACATCCACCTCTTGAAAGGCATCCGTACCTAATAAATGAGCAAATACTTGACCTGTTACGCAAACTAACGGTGTACTATCTATCATTGCATCTGCTAACCCCGTTACTAAATTGGTGGCACCTGGACCACTTGTTGCAAATACAACGCCTGTTTTTCCTGAACTACGGGCAAAGCCTTGTGCTGCATGTATGGCACCCTGTTCATGCCTTACTAAAATATGCGTGAGTTCTTTATTGTAATCATATAATGCATCGTAAATTGGCATAATAGCACCCCCGGGATAACCAAATATGATATCTACCCCTTCAGCCATAAAGGCTTCTAGAACTGCTTGCGATCCTGAAATTAGTGAGGTGTTCCCCGGCTTAGAATCAGCAATAGTTTTAGGTGCATTCAGTATAGTTTCCATTTAAGTAAATTTAATTATGATTGAAATGATTGTTCATCAGTAACGCATCCTTCTGAAGCTGAGCTTACTAACTGTGCATATTTATATAAAACACCATTAGTAGCCTTTAAAGCAGGGCGTTTCCATTTTAATTTTCTGGTTTCAATTGCCTGATTGTCAACTAATAAATTAATGGTATTTTTTATAGCATCAATCTCAATAATGTCATCATTTTCCACTAGTGCTAATAATCCGCCAGTAAATGCTTCCGGTGTAATATGTCCAACTACAAATCCATGTGTTCCGCCACTAAAACGACCATCTGTAATTAGTGCTACGCTTTTTCCTAGGCCTGCCCCTACAATGGCACTAGTAGGTTTTAGCATTTCAGGCATTCCTGGTGCGCCTTTTGGCCCAATATATCTAATAACAACAACATCACCGGGTTTTATTAAATTATTTTCAATACCTTTTATAAAATCATGTTCGCCATCAAATACACGTGCAGTGCCTTTAAAATGTGTGCCTTCTTTACCGCTAATTTTGGCTACTGCTCCTTCAGTTGCCAAATTGCCAAACATAATTTGTAAATGTCCGGTTGCTTTTAAAGGTTGTTCAATAGGTCTGATAACTTGTTGTTGGTTAAATTCTAAATCTGGTGCTGTGGCAACATTTTCTTCTAATGTTTTACCTGTAACGGTAATGCATTGACCATGTAATAATTTTTTTCTTAGAAGATACTTCATTACTGCCGGTAATCCGCCGTATTGGTGTAGGTCCTCCATTAAATATTTGCCACTAGGTTTAAAATCTGCTAAAACAGGTACTTGATTACTTATTTTTTGAAAATCGTTAATGGTTAAAGGAATTCCTACGCTTTTTGCCATAGCAATTAAATGAAGCACTGCATTAGTGCTTCCGCCTAATACCATAATAATGGTGATGGCATTTTCAAAAGCCTCACGTGTCATAATGTCTTTTGGTTTAATATCTTTTTCCAGTAAAAGTTGAATAGCTTTTCCTGCTGCTTCACATTCTTTTTGTTTGTCTTTACTCAAAGCAGGATTACTGGAAGAATAGGGTAGACTCATTCCTAACGCTTCTATGGCTGAAGCCATTGTATTAGCTGTATACATGCCTCCACATGCTCCTGCTCCAGGGCAGGCATGTTGAATAATACCTTTAAAATCATCTTCATTAAGTTTACCTGCAATTTTTTGTCCTAAAGCTTCAAAAGCAGAAACAATATTTAAATCTTCTCCTTTGTAATGTCCGGGTGCAATTGTTCCACCATAAATCATTAATCCCGGTCTGTTTAATCTACCCATAGCCATTATTGAACCGGGCATATTTTTATCGCAACCCGGAATAGTAATTAAAGCATCGTAATATTGCGCACCTGCATTGGTTTCAATGCTATCTGCAATTAAATCTCTACTTACCAAAGAGTAACGCATTCCATCTGTACCCATACTGATGCCATCACTTACACCAATGGTATAAAAACGCAAACCTAATAGTCCCTCTGTGGCATCTACACTTTTTTTAACCGCTGTTGCCATATCATTTAAATGCATGTTGCAGGGATTGCCATCCCAACCCATACTGGCAATTCCTACTTGTGCTTTGTTAAAATCTTCTTCTTTAAAACCAATAGCATAATACATAGCTTGTGCTGCAGGTTGTGTTTCGTCTTGTGTTAATGTTTTACTGTATTTGTTTAATTCAATTGGCATAGTATTCAGTTTTATGATAATTATTCTGTTCCCAACACTTCATTGAGAAGTGTTTTTTTATTTTCTGTAATTAAGTTTTTATATGAAGTTTGAATTAGTTTACTGATTGTTTCTGCCCAAGGTTTTATAAATGGTATATCATCTAAAGAAGCTATACCAATTACTTCTGCAGCCGTGCCGCAAAAGAAAGCAGCATCGGCTCCATACATATCCTCAATTTTAAATTGAATTTCTTTAACGGGTATGTTTAATTCATTACACAATTCCATTACCGTTAAACGTGTTATACCGGGCAGTATATTACCGAGTTGTGGTGTAAATAATGTACCATTTTTTTCAAAAAAAATATTTGCGCCAGGTGCTTCTGCTACATAACCGTGCATATCTAATAACAATGCCTCGTCATATCCTTTTTGTTTTGCTTCCTGACTGGCTAAAATAGAATTTACATAATGGCCGGTAGCTTTTGCATGAATATGAAATGCCTTGGGATTAGGTCTCTCAAATGATGATGTAACAACTCGAAGCATCTTATCGCCTAAAAACGGTTCCATTTGCCAGGCTTCAATTACAATATTCGAAGTGGAGTTTCTAGCAAAACTCATATTGGCCGGTGCATATACTAGTGGTCGTATGTATGCATCTTGTAAATTATTTAATACCAAGACTTTATAAGTTGCTTCAATTAGTTCATCCATGGCAAATGGGTAGGGCAAATTCAATGCTTGTGCGGAATGTTTTAGTCGCTCAAAATGCGCTTCTGCTTTAAATATTTTAGTACTTCCTGATACTGTTTTATAAGAGCGGATTCCTTCAAAAACGCCATAGCCGTAATGTAGGGTTTGGCTGTATAAATCTGTGGAGGCATCGGCTGCTTTTACATAACTGCCGTTTACATAAATAAATGTATTTTGGTTGTAATACATGTGTTTGTTTTTTTTGTTAACAATAAAAAACCCGCCTTTGGTGAGGCGGGTTAAATTTGTTTATTGGGATGAACAAAAATAATTACCCTCCTCTAAGGACAGGTACTATAATGACACTAATAATCACTACTGCAAAAGCAGAAAAATGATTCATAATTGTATTATATAATTTGTTCTTCAACTTGTTACGTTTAGAACAAATTTACCTGTTGTATATGAATGAACAAAGAACTTTTTTGATTAAACAAGTTATTTTAAATAATGGTAGACTTGCGTAATTCAATATTTTTATGATTAATATCTTCGAAATTGTGGTTACTAGCAATAAAATCACACATTAATTCACCAATTGTAGAGGTGAAATAAAAGTTAATGGGATCAATATCTTTTGTAACAAATTTGTTATTCAGTGTCCAACTAACACCTGAGCGAACGAGGGCAGCCTCTTGTGTTAATCCAAAATAATCTAATAACATAGCTGCAGATAATATAGCACCTAAAGGATTGGCAATATCCTTACCTGCTGCTTGTGGATAAGAGCCATGAATAGGTTCAAATAAAGCTGTACTTAAACCAAATGATGCCGATGGTAACAAGCCCAATGAACCACTTAATACACTTGCTTCATCGCTTAAAATATCACCAAACATATTTTCTGTTAAAATAACATCGAATTGAGCCGGATTAATAATTATTTGCATGGCCGCATTATCTACAAATAAATAGTTCACGTCTACGTTAGGAAATTTTTTTGCTACATCTTGTACTACTTTTCTCCATAATCTTGAAGTTTCTAATACGTTGGCTTTATCTACCAAAGTTAATTTTCCCCTTCTTTTCATCGCAGCATTAAATGCAGCTTCAGCAATACGTTCAATTTCAGAAATATTATAGATACATTCATCAATAGCCTGTGTTTTGGCATCATTTAATTCTTTTTTCCCAAAATAAATTCCACCTGTTAATTCGCGATAAATGACAAAATCTACATTCTGTAATTGTTTTTCTTTTAATGGAGATAAATAATGTAAGGCGGGATACGTTGTAATAGGGCGAACATTTGCAAATAATTTTAATACTTTTCGCAATTTTAATAATCCTTGCTCGGGCCTAATAGTTGCAGAAGGATTATAATCGTATTTTGGATCACCAATTGCGCCAAATAAAATTGCATCACTATTCAAGCATGCTTCTATTGTTTCATCGGGTAAAGGGTTGCCGGTTTTGTTAATTGCAATGGCGCCCATTAAACATTCAGTAAAATGCCACTCATGTTTAAATTGTTCAGCAATGGCCTGTAATACACGAACGGCTTGTGTTGTTACTTCCGGACCAATTCCATCGCCATTAATGATTACTATATTTTTTTTCATATTTTATACTTTTTCAAAATTTTTAAATTCAGTCGTTTGCACCTCATCGGTGTTTTCAATATTATTATTTTTAATTTTTATAATTTGTTGCCTACCTCGATCTAATTGTAAAAGATAATCCATGTGTTCCGGAATTTCGTTTTCAATATGCGTTACATACAGAAGTGTGGTATGGTAAGTTGCAACATAATAATTAATAGTATGCAGTAGTTGCATAATATGATTTTCATCTAACCCTTGGCAAGGTTCGTCTAAAATTAATAATGGCGGGTTTTTAATCAATGCTCTTGCCAATAAAGTCCAACGTTGCAAGCCTATTGATAATGTTCCAAAAGGCTGGTGCGTATATGGGTGCAATTGAAATTGTTCAAAAATGTGATTGGCAATTTCAATTTGTGCTTGATTCAGTTTTTTATATACACCCATTGTATCAAAAAAACCTGATTTAATAGTATCTTCAACCGTTAATGCGGCATCAAAGTATTTGTGTAATT
This sequence comes from Bacteroidota bacterium, assembly GCA_028877005.1. Lineage (GTDB taxonomy): Bacteria > Bacteroidota > Bacteroidia > Chitinophagales > Chitinophagaceae > Hydrotalea. The sequence continues at coordinate 4,993 of JAGWPI010000318.1, forward strand.
CTGGCGATAAAAACCCTATTTTTTTCTTTAATTCCCAAATACTTTCACCTGTTCCTCTTTGTTTACCAAATAATTTAACGTTATTGGCATATGCTTGTGGATTATCGCCTGTTATTAAACTTAATAAAGTAGATTTACCTGCGCCATTGTGACCTTTAATTAACCATTTTTCTCCACTATTTACTGTCCAATTTATGTTGTCTAATATTTTTTTGTTATCATATTGTATGGTAGTATTTTTTATTTCTATAATTGGTTCTGAACATGCAACTGAATTATTTGCATTATAATTTAAGTTAATGGTTCTAGGTTGTGGTGAGGTATTTACCATGTTGTTTTTGTAACATAACTTATTTGTATAAGTATATGCACCTTCCTGTTTTAACGTAAGAACATGTGATATAAAAGATGGAGGTTGCCGGTTAGAACTGATATAAAGAAGCGTTGTACCATTTTCACTTAGTTGTTTTAAAATGTTTGATACATTTTGTTGAGCTACATTATCTAATCCTGTATTAATATTATCTGTTATCAAAATGTCCGGTTGTTGTACAAATGCTTTAATAATTTGTAATTTTTTTTGTTCACCATTTGATAATTGGATGAGTGGTGTTTGTAAACGATGTGCTAATTGAAATATTTGACAATATTTTACATATAATTCTTCGCTATTTGCTATTGCATGTTGTTGGGCATGTTGCCATAAATCGTTTTCAACTGTTTGGCTATCGGTAGCATCACAACTATTATACCGCTGTTGGTAATAAAAATTAGAAAGGTTGGTTAAATTCTTCCAGCGATGAGTATCTTCCAACCAAATTATTTTTATTGTCCGATTATTTGCTGTACAATGGTGGGTATCAATTAATCCTTTATAAAAAATTTTCCCTGCCAGGGCTTTTCCTAAAGTAGTTTTCCCTGTTCCGGCAGAACCGGTAATGTACAAATGTTCACCTTTTAGCAAAGTAAAATTCAAGTTCTTCAAAATAGGTTTACCGTATTGTTGAACTTGTAATTGTTGTACTTGTATTACAGGAAATCTATTCATTTTATGCCTCTATACTTAGATGTTGTTTTGCCATTTCATGCAAATCATCATCGCCAACCTCTTTTTTTTGATCAGCTATTTGTAAAAACTTTTCATACAAAACGTCTATATCATTTCTAGTACACTCATAACCTAAATTTTTTAAACGAAAGGCTAATGCACTTCTTCCACTTCGTGCGGTAAGTACAATTTTTGAAATATCGGCGCCCACATCTTTTGGATTGATAATTTCATAGGTTATAGCACTTTTTAAGAATCCATCTTGATGAATTCCAGATGAATGCGAAAATGCATTAGCACCTACAATAGCCTTATTGGGTTGAACGGGCATTCGCATGGTATCGCTTACCAAACGGCTAATGGGGTTTAGTTGCTTTGTTTTTATATTGGTATAAAAGCCCAAATTTTTGTGTTGTTGTATTACCATTACTACTTCTTCTAATGAGGTATTGCCGGCTCTTTCTCCTAATCCATTTATGGTGCATTCTATTTGTCTGGCGCCATGAATAACGCCTTCTATAGAGTTAGCTGTAGCTAAACCCAAGTCGTTATGACAATGACAAGAAAGAATCGCCTTATCGATATTTGAAACATTATTTCTTAAGTATGCAATCTTCTCTCCATATTGCGAAGGCAGGCAATATCCGGTAGTATCGGGAATATTAATGACAGTTGCACCAGCTTTTATAACTGCTTCTACCACACGTGCCAAATACTCATTATCTGTTCTACCAGCATCTTCTGCATAAAATTCCACATCATCAACAAAATTTTTTGCCCATTTTACACATTGAATGGCTCTCTCTAAAATATCCTCTCGTGTTGAATTGAATTTTCCTTTTATATGATAATCGGAAGTACCAATGCCTGTATGTATTCTAGGCTTTTTAGCATATTTTAAAGCATCTGCCGCTACTTCAATATCCTTCTTAACTGCTCTGCTTAGTCCGCAAACAGAAGCATGTGTAATTATTTTGGCAATTTCCTGAACAGAATAAAAATCACCTGGAGATGAAATGGGGAAACCTGCCTCAATAATATCAACCCCTAATTGCTCTATGGCCAAAGCCAATTCAATTTTTTCGGTTGTGTTTAATTTGCAACCCGGCACTTGTTCACCATCCCTTAAGGTGGTATCAAATATATTTATCTTTTCACTCATGTAAAATTTGTTATTCAGTTATTGTGTTGAATACAGAAAACCAATGTATTTTTACGTAACATCGAATGTAGCTCATATAAAATGCTATTTAAGTACAAAATGAACTATGTTTTACACTGCTTAAATGATACTAAATTTGCGAAAAGCCTTAATGGGCATACATTTTAGATAAATAGAATTACGATGCCTAACCGAAGTACCGATATGTTGTTTCAGCTTATAAAATCGCTTGAAAAGGGCGAAAAACGTAATTTTAAGCTGTATATAACACGAAATGCATCGGGTGAAGATTTAAAAATTGTGCAATTGTTCGATGCTTTAGACAAAATGAAAGATTATGATGAAGCACAATTGCTTCAAAAGCATCCAAGTATAAAAAAGCAACAGCTTTCTAATATGAAAGCGCATTTGTATCGTGCTTTATTATCAAGCCTTCGGTTAATTCAGCAGGCCGACAATATAGATATGTATGCCCATGAACAATTAGATTTTGCTCGCATTCTTTATAATAAAGGGTTATATCTGCAAAGTTTGAAATTGTTAGAAAAATTAAAAGAAACTGCAACTTTACATCAGCAACAAGCCTATCAGCTATTGGCTCTTCAATTTGAGAAAAAAATTGAATCCATGCATATAACACGTAGCATGGAAAATAGAGCTGAAGCATTAAGTGCTGAATCTGATATTGTTCATCATCAATTATATTTAAGTAATAAATTGTCTAATTTGGCACTAGAATTATACAGTTGGTATATTCAAAATGGACATGCCAGAGACAAGCGTGATGTACATGCCGTTAAAGTTTTTTTTGAGTCTAATTTACCCACTGTACATATTAACCAGCTAGGATTTTATGAAAAATTATACCTTTATCAGGCTTACTGTTGGTATGGGTTTATTTTGCAAGATTTATTAATGTATTATCGTTACACGCAAAAATGGGTGTCCTTATTTGAGGAAAACGAATACATGATGCAATTAGAAACAGGGCAATATATTAGGGGTATGCATAATTTATTGGGCGCTCAGTTTAATTTAAACAATTTTGAAAAATTTAATGAATACTTACAAAAATTTGAAGCTTTTGCTGTATCGCCCTTAGGTAATATTAATGATAATGTACGTATACAAACATTTGTATATTTATATACCGCTCGCATTAATAAACATTTTTTAGAAGGTACTTTTACAGAGGGTTTGCAATTAGTACCCGAAATAATTCAACACTTAGAAGCATATAAATTACACTTGGATAGGCACAGAACCCTTGTGTTTTATTATAAAATTGCTTGCTTGTATTTTGGTAGTGGTAATAATGAATGCGCCATTGATTATTTGAATAAAATTATTAACTGGAAAGTTGATTTACGTACCGATTTGCAATGTTATGCCCGTTTATTGCATTTAATTGCTCACTATGAGTTGGGTAATGAAAATATACTGGAA
>JAGWPI010000319.1 GCA_028877005.1 Bacteroidota bacterium
ATCCCAATCGTATATAGCATCATTGGTGGCTTTGTTCATCAGTGTGTAGCGTTCATTGGTTTTTTGAATATGTGCTACATACTCAAACTTTACCATTAACACACTAATTAGCCTTTGTGCCCTGCTAATGGCTTGTGCTTCTATTGTATTTAAGCCCTTATAAGTATCAAAGTATACCAATAAGTTAGCAATGGGTGTACCATTAGCATTTAATATGGGTTGTGCCCAGCAAGCACCTAAACCAAATTGCTGTGCCAATCCGGTAAAATTAGCCATACGCCCCTCCGTTAGTTGTTGGGTAGCATGTATGGGCATTTTTTTATCGGTTGCCAAAGTGTGCATGCCCAACTCATCGCCTACCATTAGGCCATTAATGGCATCTATATATGCCTGTGGTAGTGAGGGTGATGCCAAATGAAACAATTGGCCGTCTACAATTCTTAGAACAGATGTTTTAAAAACCGGAAATACAGACTCCAACTGCGACAGATAGGTATACAGCAAATGGGATACCGTAATATCTTCTCTAAAACTCAGGGTCATTACTTCTTTCTCAATCTTATCTAAAAGGCCGTAGTAATATTCATTGGTAATATCTTGAATAGAACCCACCACCCGAATGGCTGCCCCTTTTTCATCGCGTTTAATAATTGCTCTATCTCTTACATAAGCATATTCGCCATTTATTTTTTTAAATCGAAACTCTTTTAGCCAATGTATTTCATTGGTTTGATACGCTTTTTGTCTAAAATCATTCAATATTTCTTCCCGCTCATCCGGATGATAACGAGAATTGAAGTAATCGTTATTGCTCATTGTGCCACTATCCGGCAAACCAAAATTTTGGGCAAACCCTTCACTTAAGTACATTTCACGGGTTAATGGATTAAAATCCCATACACTTTCATAGCCGGCCTGTAATACCATTTGCAGGCGTTCATTGGCTTCTTGCCATTTTAATTCGGCCAATCGGGTATCTGATATATCTTGGAATACACCTACCAATTTTATGGGTTGATGGTGCTCATCATACACCAGTTTACCTTTAGAACGAATGTATTTAATTTGCCCATTTTGGGTTACAAAGCGCTTTTCTATTTGGTAAGGTTTACCGGTAGCTATTGTTTCTTGCATGGCCTGCAAAGCCGCCGGTCTATCGTCCGGATGTATCACTTCAAATGCTTTTTCAAAACTTACTTCAAAAGCACCGGGTGGGTATCCTAATATACCAAACACCCCATCACTCCAGTAAAGGGCATTGGTTTGTAAGTCTAATTCCCAACTGCCGGTCTTGGCCAATTCCTCTGTTTGTGCCAACAAAAATTTTGCGCGGTCAGTTAACTTGGTGAATGACTGGGTATATTTTTTATCCATTGTTCATTACTTAAGTATGGGCTATAAAAATTGGCAACCTACTTGCCAAAACAACGTGGGCATTTTACACCATACAATTTACGTGATTCCTTGTTTTTTTGCCATAAAAATAGCAGGGCATACCTATTTTGCCATTCTTTTAGCTATACTAGTTCATCGGAAGAGTTAGGCAACTGCACCAAATTAATCCAGAAATCTTCTATTTTCAATACCGCCGCCATAAAATCGGCTACTTCTAAGGGCTTGGTAATATAGCAATTAGCATATTGCTGATAAGCTTTATTAATATCAGATTCTAATGCAGAAGTAGTTAGTATAATGACCGGAATTTGTTTGGTACGTTCTTGATTTTTAATGAATTGCAATACCTGAATACCTGATTTTTTAGGTAGATTAATGTCTAATACAATTAAATCGGGCAGTTCTTCTGCCAGTGCGTTTTCAAAAAAATTAATGGCTGTCGCTCCATCCCTTACTACCGATATAGTATTGCGAATTTTACCTTCACGCAGTGCTTCCATTGTTAAAATAATATCGCCTTCATTGTCTTCTATCAATAAAATGCTAATAGGTTTCATGTGTTCCGGTTTTTGGCTTTTATACAATGGGTTAATCGTGTAATAGAAAAGCGCTTTGTTTACCAGCTACGGATGCGCCTAATACTATAATCGAGTGGCTGTTTTAGGAATGGTAAAATAAAATGTGCTTCCTTCTTCGGGTTGCGAGGTTACCCAAATAGCCCCGCCCAAATTTTCAATAATTTTTTTGGTAATAGCCAGTCCCATGCCACTACCGCCATATTCATCACGGGTATGCAGGCGTTGAAAGATAACGAATATCTGATCAAAGTAATCTGCCTCAATGCCAATACCGTTATCCTGCACACTAAATTGCCAGCAATTATCTGCCTCAACAGCATGTATTTGTATCACCGGTGGTTCGGTTATTTTACTGTATTTCAACGCATTTTGAATAAGGTTTAAAAACACCTGCCGAATAGGGGCTTTTGGTTGAAATAGCTGCGGTAAATTACCTGCTATAATCACCCCTTGTTTTTCTTCTATTTGTTGTTTGTACAAACTTTTAATTTCATCTATAACAGCAGCAATAGAAATAACTTCTGCTTTTTCCTCCATGCGTCCTACACGTGAGTATTCTAATAAGTCTAATATTATTTGCCGCATACGCTTGGCCCCATCTACGGCAAAGTGTATGTATATTTTTGCCTGCTCATCTAATTGCTTAGCATATTTTTTTTCTAATTGGGTTAAAAAACTGGTAACCATCCGCAAGGGTTCTTGCAAATCGTGAGAAGCTACATAAGCAAACTGTTCTAATTCTGCATTAGAGGTAGCCAATGCAGCCGTTTGTTTTTTTAAATCTTCATTCAATAAAGCTAACTGTATACCTGCTTTTTTTATGTCTGAAATATCTTTGGCATAACAAGCTATGCCACTTATTTCTCCTTGCGCATTTTCTATAGGCGCCAATGTGATAATTTGATGAATGGTTTTTCCGGTAATTGGATGAAGCATGGATTCCTCAAAACTAAATGTTTCGCCCATTAATGCCCGGTGATAATACTTTTCCCACTTGCTATTCATGGCATCACTGAAAGAGGGGCGGATAATAGCATCACCTTCGCGGGGTGCCAATCCTTCCATGCCCTCTATAAATCGGCTGTAGGCATTATTGGCAGTAATCAGTTTCATGTTGGCATCAACCGACCAAATAAAATCGTTGGTAGCATTAATTAAGGCATCTAAGTTTTGTTGTATGCGTTTTATTTCATTGGTTTGTTCTTTCTCTCGGGTTACATCGCGAGATGCGCCAATAATGCGGATAGCCTTTCCTGTTTTGTCTCTAATAATATACCCTCTGTCATAAATAATGGCATACTTGCCATTGGGTAGTAAAAACCTGTACTCATCTTCCCAAAAATTAAGTGCCGGGTTTTGGTAAATGGCATTGCGTTCTACCCCCATTCTATGCCAGTCTTCCGGGTGTACATGTGCTGCCCAAAAAGCATCTACCGTTTCCGGAGGGTTGGGAGGATAACCCAATAATTGCTCTAATATTTTCCCCGGACGTATAACCGTATTTTTCTGTAAATCCCAATCCCATATACAATCATGGGTGGCTTTGGCCAATAAATCGTATCGCTCATTACTTAAAATAAGCGCCTCTTGCGCTATTTTAGGTGTAGTAATATCTCTAAAATAAACAGATAAACCATTGGCAGTTGGATACACACTAATATCGAACCACTTATCCAAAGCAGGATGAAAATCTTCAAAATGTTGTGATTGATGGGTTTCTAATGCCAGGTGATAATATTGCCAAGATGGCGAATCTTTAAATGCCCCAAACACATCCCACAAATTTTTGCCAATAATGCTATGTTTGGGTACTTGTAATAATTGTTCGGCCATGTAGTTCCAATACAATACTTCCCAAGCCGCATTTACCGCAAAAAATCCATCGCCAATACTTTCTAAAATGGTATTGCGTTCTTCATACAGTTTTAATAATTCAATCTCTGTTCTTTTGCGTTTATCAATATCCTGAAAACTGCCATACACCCTTACGCACCGGCCATGTTGAAATTCGCCTCTACCAATAGTACGTACCCATTTAGGATTTCCTTTGTAGGTAATAATTTCCAATTCTTCATCCCAAGGTATTCCCTTTTCAATACAATTGTGTACCCGTTGTGCAATTACCGATTGATTTTTTTCACCATTAAAATAACTGATGCCCGTTTGCAAATCGGGCTCATAATCAGGCGGCACTTCTCTTATTTTTTTGGTGATAGGCGACCAGTATACTTTATTGTGCACCACATCAACTTCAAAACTACCTATTTGCGCCAGCTCATTCGATTCGTCTAATAGCGTTCTTAATTTTTGCTGTTCGGTCACATCTCGCTCAACAGCTATCCAATGGGTATACCATCCATCGGCATTGGCAATAGGTTTTATTTGCATATTACACCAAAAGGGCTGCCCATCTTTTTTATAATTTAGCACTGTTATGGCGCAAGGCTGCCAATTTTGTAAGGCTGTTTTTAATTGCTGTAATGCTTCTTTATCGGTTTCAGGGCCTTGTAAAAAGCGGGGCGATTTACCCAAAGCCTCTTGGGCAGTGTAACCGGTCATTTCAGTAAATGCATCGTTTACATATATTATTTTGGGTCCGGGAGCATCAATAGGTGTAGCTTCTGTTATTATAATAGCATCGTTGGTATTTACCACTACTGATTCTAATAATTGTAATCGCTCTTTTTCTTTTACTTGTTGGGTAATGTCTTGTACTACACCTATTACCCCTACCACCTCACCGGCTTCATTGTACTGCAATTTGCCGTTGGATTGCACATAAATAATGGAACCATTTTTATGAATAAGTCTTCTCAATGTGTTGTATGGTGCCCCGTTTTGCAGCGTAGCCTGTATTTGTGCAGAATAGGATGCCCTGTCATCAGGATGGGTAATATTCAATAAATTTTCTAGGCTTAATGCCAACTCACCGGGTGTATAACCTAATAATTGGTACAAACTATCCGACCAAACCAAGGTTTGGTCATGCACATTGTACGCCCAAGTACCAAAATGCAACAATTGTTCTGCCTCGTTCAATAACATTTTTTTGTTCCGTTTAAGTATGAATATAACAGCTTTTTTGTGAAGATGAATAACACCTATTTTCCAAACAGTGTTCTTTACTTACAGTAGTTGCCAATTGCTGCAAAAGCAAATCTATTCGTAGGGTACAAGGATGGAAACAAATGAGGAAATTGCTTTTTATGCAAGAAATACTGCTGCTTTTATGCCGAATTCAAACCACCCCTATTTTGCCATACCAACAGCAGAGCACGCACCATAACACCAAGATTAACAGGAAAGCCTGTACCACTTCGGCAAAAAAATACAATTAGGCTGAAATGACTGATAGGCATCAATAGGATTGTTTGGTTTTTGTGCATGATGGTATTGGATAAAATACTAGAAAAAAAATATTGACTAAAACCAAGTAAAAATACAAATTGAGTTTGAAAGGAAAAAATGTAGTGTTTTACCCCCGGCAGCATTATTAACTATTGCAACCACCCATTTAGGCCAAAACCAATATTTTATGGCAAGCATATACCCAAAAAGGCAACTAATTTCCGGCATCCAAAAGAAAAAGCCAGGGCAATTATTTGTTGATAAGCCATACATAAGCCGCTCATAAGCCGCTGATAACCCACTCATAAGCCGCATCATAATAGTACGGCTTTACCATAGCTTACCTACCTGTTGCAACTCTATTATCCGGCAAAATATACCAATACCATTTAACCAAACAAGCCAACCATTGGTTATTTAAACAAATAAAAGTGGCTACAAAACAGTACTCATGCAACCATTTAAAACAGGGTATATGCAGCGCTATTTTGCCAAGAACCTAGCCATTTTGTATAAGTATACACACAAGAAGTTGTAACTTGAAGGCTGTAATGGCAATTGTACCCGCCAAAAAGGTATTGCATTAAAGCCCATTGCTATTATAACAGAACAAATATTCGTTTGTAGATTGTTTACTTTTTGAATGAAAAAATATATGCCTAATTCTACACCCACCCCCAATACCGCCGATCATTTAGCCAATGAGCGTACCTTTCTTTCCTGGATTAGAACCAGCATAGGCATTATGGCTTTTGGTTTTGTGGTGGTAAAATTTAGCCTGTTTGTTAAACAAATTTCTCTTATCCTAGGCAAAACAAATACAGTACCCACCGGTAGTTATTCCGGCATTATTGGTATAATATTAGTAGCTGTAGGTGCTATAGTGTTATTGTTATCCTTTTTACGCTATAAAAAAATTGAGCAGCAGTTAATGAAAGGCACCTATCAACATACATCACGCTTAGTAACCGTATTAACCATTGCCATTTTTTGTGTTAGTATTTTATTGTTGATATACCTAATGGGTAGTATTTAAAATACTGGTGGTGTTGGTTTGCTTATACTTACCTGCTGTGGCAGGTATACCCTAAAAAGTACACCGTTTTGGTATTGTTCCATTTTTTAAAAAAAATAATTTTTTATTATGTATGCTTGTTTGTTCCACCACATCCGCATTCATCTCTGCCTTTTGGTGCTTGCCTGTTGTATGGCATACCCTGTTAAGGCCCAATGGTTGGTTAGTAATGTGCAGCATAGAAATAGCCAAAGTTTAAACGGCAGCTGGGCCGTAATTGTAGACCCTTTTAATGTAGGAGAAAACCACTGGAAACCCATTTGGAAAAACCAGCATGCCACCGGCGCTCACGATTTTTATGAATATGCATTTGATGATGCCATTAACTTACAAGTACCCGGCGACTGGAATTCTCAGCAAAACAATTTGTTGTATTATGAAGGTACGGTATGGTACAAAAAAGATTTTGCGTATTGGCCAATGGCCGGCCATCGTAGTTTTTTATGTTTTGGCGGTGCCAATTACATAGCCGATGTATATTGCAACGGTAAAAAAGTTGGTAGCCACGAAGGGGGCTTTACACCCTTTCAGTTTGAAGTAACGCGTTATTTACAACCGGGTAATAATGAAGTAATTGTTCGGGTAAACAATCAACGAACCGTAGATGGCATTCCCGCATTAAACTATGATTGGTGGAATTATGGTGGCATTACCCGAGATGTAGCGGTAGTTACCACACCTAATAAGTATATTCAGGACTATTTTATTCAATTGAAAAAAAATGATACCACCCATATAGCCGGATGGGTACAAATTGCGGGGAGTACCCAACCCGAAAAAATAACCATTCAAATACCCGAATTACACCTGCAATACCATACCCAAACCAATAGTGCCGGCAAAGCTAATTTTGAGTTTGAAGCGCATCCTGCTTTATGGGCACCGGCACATCCTACATTGTATCAGGTACAAATTATAACCAATACCGATACAGTATCCGAGCCAATAGGTTTTAGAACCATTGCCGTAAAAGGCACAGATATTCTATTAAATGGGCAACCCCTTTTTTTAAGGGGTATTAACATACATGAGCAAATACCCCAACGAGCAGGTAGAGCCTATTCATCAACCGATGCAGCCATGCTATTACAATGGGCACAACAATTGGGTTGCAATTTTGTACGGCTAACCCATTATCCGCACAACGAACATATGGTACGTATGGCCGATAAAATGGGCATTTTATTGTGGGAAGAAATACCGCTTTGGCAGGGCATTGCATTTAGTAATCCGGTAATATTAGCCAAAGCCAATCGGTTATTGGATGAGATGATTGAACGCGATAAAAACCGTTGTGCCATTATACTTTGGAGTTTATCGAATGAAACTACCCCCTCTACCAGCAGAGATACTACCTTAACCGCTATGGCCGCACATGCCAGAGCAATGGATCCAACACGACTTATTACATCGGCCTTTAATCATGTTGCATATAAAGGCAATACCGTTACCATTGATGATAGCCTTAGTAAAGTATTAGATGTAGTAGGTGTAAATGAATACATTGGCTGGTATACCCCATGGCCTGCTGCTCCACAGGAAATGATTTGGAAAAATCCCTTTAATAAACCCCTCATTATGTCTGAATTTGGCGGCGAAGCCTTGTATGGGCATCATGGTTCAAAAGATACCGCCGGTAGTTGGAGCGAAGAATACCAAGAACAATTGTATAAGGACCAAGTAGCCATGTTCCGACAAATTCCATTTTTACGAGGCACTGCACCTTGGGTATTGGCCGATTTTCGCTCACCCGGTCGTTTACAACCGGTGTATCAACAAGGTTGGAATAGAAAAGGATTATTGTCTGATAAGGGCTATCGAAAAAAAGCATGGTATATTATGCAACAATTTTATGCGGAGAAAAAAAATAAAGAATAGAGAGAACAGTACACCGGCAGAAACAGAAGATAGCGGAGAACCTATTTGTGTTTTACAACAATCTTGTACAATAAGTTAACACAGCAATAACTAAGTAACAAGCGTACCTCTTGTTTAAAAAAGAACATAACCTTATGCCTACCTTTGGTAACACCCATGTACTTGTAACACCCAACAAATAGTAACAGTATATATTGGGGCTTACTATTAGTTTTACACTATAGGAAGAGTACTGCATAATAAAAGAGGATGCCTGGAAAAGCATCCTCGGATTCCTATTTACCCCTCAACTAAAACTGATTGAACCATTTTTTAAGTGGTATAAAATACCTACATTATATACAATAATTGCATATAATGAAAGGCTTGAATAACATAAAGCTTTTTAATATTTTTTCTTTTCGCGAATTTCAACAACCTCCTTTTTTAGGGGCGTTAATTCATTGGGATCTAAATGATTCCATGAAGTAGTAAATACATGTTGGTAATATTCTTCCAAGGCTTTAATTAATGAGGCCTCGTTAAACCGTGGCGGTGGTTCAGTAAAATGCTGGCTAGCGAGAATATCTAGCAGCTTGATTTTTTCGCCAATTTTCAGAATGGGTAAAAGAGTCACGTGTTGGTCGTCATCATTCTTGGAATCATCCAGGCCTTCTTCATAGACACTGAGAAAACCAGGGAAAGTGATGGTTGAGCCATTCGCACGAAAATGGTTTCCTTTGCCACAACTTAGATCAACGGCAACGGTGTCAACAAGGGCTTCGGCCATTTGGCA
>JAGWPI010000320.1 GCA_028877005.1 Bacteroidota bacterium
GATTTGTTCAAAATATGAAATTCAATAACTACTATTTCTATATCGACTGTAGAAAGTTGTGGGTTTTTATTACTTCTCTCTTGCACAATTCCTTTAACTTGAATAACAAATTCTCGTCCTAAAGGATTTGCTTCTAAAACATCATTTAGACTTTCATTGAATAGCAGTTGTGTAATTCCATATCTGTCTCTAATATCAACAAATGTTATGCTGCCAAACTTTCTTATGGTTTGCACCCAGCCTGCAAGGGTTACATTTTTTTGTACATCGTTAATGGTTAATTCTCCACAGTTATGCGTTCTATACATGATGCTAAATTTATGATGCTACTATTTCTATTCTGTTTTTAATTTTTATCAGATGGGGCAATGAAATAAAGAAGGTGTTGCTACATACTTGGCAAAATTCTTTAACCTTCTTCAAAATCAATTAAATTCAGCCACCTAATGGGTTGCAAATATAGCAGAAATGCAGTGGATGAATGCAGAATTATGCGATGATAAGAAATGCTTAAAGTGTTGAAAACATATTTTGTTTGTATGCTACAAACTGTCTAATGCATTTTTATGACGTGGTTTCCAATATAAATAATAATAAGCTAAAATAACAATGCCTATGCTAAAGGGAATCATGGCTAAATGTTTGAAAGTAATACCCGGCGCTACTAGTTTTTCATCAAAATGTAAAAATTCACTGATCATCCAGTAGGAGTTTGCTGTTATCCAAACAGTAATGGCTAAATTATGGCAAAGTTCAGACATGAATTGCCTGGTACGATAGGCAATAATTATGGAAATAATGAGTGTAGGAAAAATCATAGCCACCCCCAAAGGGCGCCAAAACATGCACCAACTAATATCTTTAAATAACCAAAAAACAATATGCAGGTTCTCCATTTTCCGATATTTTAATGGTATGTTATATTGTTTTATGCGTGTTGTATTTTCTTTAATGGCATCTACAGCTATGCTAGTTGTATTATTGTTGGTTGTGGATTGCAGCACTTTTGTTGTGTTTTGGTATTTAAAGAAAGCTAATACTTTGCAATATTAATTTTTTGTAAACAAATTAGGGCTTTAAAATTTTTTGGAATCGGTGAATGGATATTTCCGGTAGTAATGGTTCTCTGGTTATTAAATGTTTACTAAAGGCGTTGGCAAAAAATGGCGCCAGAGAGCAGCCCTTGGTGCCTAATCCATTTAATATTCCAACTTGTGGAAAATAAGGATGTAGGCCAACAAAAGGGCGCCTTTCTATAGTGGCAGGCCGTTCTGCGGCAATATGCGCTTTAATTTCAAAAGGCAATAGTAGCCATTTTTGTAATTGTTGTTCTGTTTTGGTTCTAAATGTTTCTGAAGGTAAGTGGTTGTTGTAACTCCACTCATAAGAAGAGCCTGCCCACCATAAATGATCTTGCCAAGGTACTAAACTAATGCCCTGTTTATAAATAAATTGTCTAGGCAACTGAGGAATATTTAAAAGTAATGCTTCGCCTTTATTAGGTGCAAAAGGCAACTTGTTAAAGTAAGGTAAATGTGCAGCTTGTATGCCATTACAGAAAATAATGGCCTTGGCTTTTATTTGTTTGTATTGAATGCTTTCTGGGAATAATTGTAAATGGTTTAATTGGAAAAAAGTATCTAAAAGCAGGGACTGTGCCTGTAATTTTTTTCGCCAAGCTGTTAATAATTTTTGCAAATTAATGAGATAAACCGGGCTAATTATGCCAACGCCAAATGGATAATTAAAAGCGGAATTCCATTGATTGTTTTGGTACGAAATTGATAAGTATTCTTTTTCTTCAGGTAATCGGCTATTAAAAGCCAAATGCATTTGGGTACTGGCATGAAAATCGATAACCTGAGTTTGTTGAAATATCTGAATATTTAATTCCTTTTCTAAAGTTTTGTAGGCATTTTCGGCAAATGGCATTAGTGATTCAATCATCCAAGTTCTTACAAATCGCCGCCCTGTAATGGGGTTTATTATACCACTAGCTGTGTATGAAGCTGAATTTGGCTGGTATTTATCTCTTACAACAACGGTATTTCCTTGTTGTAGTAGGTAATAACTTAGCATAGTGCCAGCAATTCCCTGCCCTACAATTATATAATCTACTTCCATTTGCCAAAAATATTTATAAAAAGTTCTAAAAATTGTATTTAGTTTTCTACAATATTTAGGGTAATAGAGGGTATGTAAATAGTTTGTGATTGCATAGTTAAAGCGGTTATGCCGGAGGAATAAAGTCCTGTTTCAGTAACTATGCCTTTGTATTCTATTTGATGTATTGATTGTTTAGAATTGGTTATGGTATATTGTAAGCCTTCTGTATAATAATTTATTTTTGTTGATAAGCCTTTGGTATTGGGGAACTGTAAAAGTTGCATACAAGCAGGATAATGATCAACTACAATAATTTGTTTCTGTAATTTTTTGGGTTGAATGGTTATCTGAATCAACAAAGTATCGCCTTTATGCAGTAACGTTTTATTTGTTAAGGGCTTCCAAATCTTTATTTTATGTTGTGTTGTTTGAAGGAAAATTTTTTTATTTAATCTTACTTGAGAATTTAATTTTAAGGCTGGCGCAACTGCTGCATCTTGCCAATACTTCCATTGAAAATAACCATACATAAGAGGCAAATTATTTTTAGATGGAAGAATACTAACTATTTTTGATGAAGTATCTAATTGATTGCCTTTAATAATAATGGCATTATTATTTTGTGCATTAAACTGCTTGTTGCCTAAATTAATTTGTATAGGCATAGAATACATATTGCCATATTGTTCAATTACCATAGCAGCCTCTATCATTTGAAAGTAATCTACATTTGTATTTTTGTTTATTTGCATGTGTAGTGTATATATTGCTTTGGGTAATATTTCGTGAATTGATGGAAATATTTGTGCATCTGCATTTAATAATACTTGAATAACCGGTATTTGAGTATATAATGATGTATTTGAAAAGATTGAGGAGGAAGCATTGGGCCAGCTTAGTAACAATTGATTGGATTGTTCAATACCCTTTTGTAAAATATTATGCATTATTTTTTTGTACAGTACACCAGTGTCGTTATTCTTTTGTAATACCAAGGCCGCTAAAGCTTGATTGGCAATATTTTGTTGAAGTGCCTGTTTTTTTATTATATCCAGAAATTTGGTGTTGATTAACCATTGATTTAATTTGCTATAACTTAAATAATAATATAAAATTGTTTGCATGTTTATAGCTGAATTATTGGGCATTATGTGTTTTGTTAAAAAATTATTGCATTGCTGAAGTAAGGGTAAGCAGGAATTTTTAATGACAGTATCTGTAGTGGGTTCACCATATATGATATTAATTAAGTATGCTATTTTTGCTGTTATATTAATATCATGCTGTTTACCCAATTTGCTTATAAAACTTCCATCAGTTTGTTGCATTTTTTTTAATAGATTAATACGTTGTAGGATTGTTGAACATATTTTCATCTCTTCATCATTATCTTTTGTTACATCATTCAGTTTAGTTGTAACAATTTGCTCAGTGCTATTTTTAATATTGTGCATAAAGCTATTCTTGCATTGCCATATTGGTGGTTGTTGGCATAACTGATGGATTGCTAAAATTTTACCCGCTGTTTCTAAAGGGTTGTGGGCAGTGCTTGTAATTATTTTATGAAAATATTGTATTGCATCTTGTAAAGGTTGCGGAGTAACTTGCGCGGTAAAGGATATATTGCTAATAGTTTCATCATTGGCATTATCTAACTCTTTTAAATTATTTTCAAAGTTGCTATCTTCTCTAAATATGTAAGAAAAAGTTTTTTTAACTAAAGGCCGGTTACTAAAAATAGCTATTTTCTTTTGCACACTATCTGTTTGCCAGTCTGTTTTTGTAATTACAGTAATTTGAATAGGCTTATTAAAGCCATACGGCACCTGAATTGGGAACTGAAGTGTTGTTTTATTATTGATTAATGCTGTAAAATATTGAACAGGGAAGCTATTTAAAAACCATCCATCAACGGGATTATTGCTGTTAACATCACTCACTATCATTTGTATTTGTCCCGTTAATTCTTTGTTTGAATTATTTGCAATAGTTACAGTTAAGTAAGCATAATCACCTTCTCTTAAAAAATGAGGTGTTTGTAAATGTAGGGTAAAAAATTTCTGTTGAATGGTATCTTTTTCATTTAAAAAAGAAGATTGAGCGCAAGTGATTTCAGAAATAAAAATGAAACAAAAAAGCAATATATTTTTCAGATGCATGCAACAATAATAAAGCAAAATTTTGAACATAATTTTGTTTAAAGATGGGATAAAAAAAATCCTGCCATTAGGCAGGATGTAAGTAAAGTATAAATGGATATTATTTTTTTAACACCTTAGCCATTGTTTTACCAATGTCTGCCGGACTGGCAACTACATGTATTCCACATTCGGTCATGATTTTCATTTTTGCTGCAGCGGTATCTTCGGCACCGCCAATAATAGCACCGGCATGCCCCATTCTTCTACCCGGAGGTGCTGTTTGTCCTGCAATAAAACCAACAACAGGTTTAGAAGCATTATCCTTAATCCAGCGGGCTGCATCAGCTTCCATGCTACCACCAATTTCGCCTATCATTACTATACCTTCTGTTTCAGGATCATTCATTAATAATTTAACTGCTTCAAGCGTTGGTGTACCAATAATGGGATCTCCACCAATACCAATAGCAGTACTAATGCCTAACCCCGCTTTTACAATCTGATCAGCTGCCTCATAGGTTAATGTACCGGATTTTGACACAATACCAATTTTCCCCGGTTTAAAAATAAATCCGGGCATGATCCCAATCTTTGCTTCCCCGGCAGTAATTACACCCGGACAGTTAGGGCCAATTAAACGTGTATTTGTACCTTGTAA
>JAGWPI010000321.1 GCA_028877005.1 Bacteroidota bacterium
AAAAAAATTTATAGTACCCGGCTTTATTGCAGCTAATGAAGAAGGATTAACAACTACATTGGGCAGAGGCGGTTCTGATTATTCAGCCGCTATTTTTGCAGCTGCCATTCAGGCGGAAGCTTTAGAAATTTGGACAGATGTATCAGGCATGATGACTGCAGACCCACGGTGGGTTACTAACGCTAAAACAATTCCATCTACTTCTTATAGAGAAGCAATGGAGTTATCACATTTTGGTGCAAAAGTATTATATCCTCCCACCATTCAACCTGCTATGCAACAACTAATTCCAATTTGGATTAAAAATACATTCCAACCACAACAAGCCGGTACAGTTATTGAAAATACATCTGCTCAAAAATCAGAAATAATTACAGGTATTTCCAGTATCAACACCATTAGTTTACTTAGTTTAGAAGGAAGCGGAATGATTGGTATCCCCGGCTTTTCAAAAAGACTATTTGAAGCCCTTTCTGCATCTGTTATAAATGTAATATTAATTACCCAAAGTTCTTCTGAATATTCCATTTGCGTTGCAGTAAACACTTCAGATGCTCATGTGGCAAAAATTGTAGTTGATGAGTATTTTGCGCATGAAATTACTAACGGAAAAGTTGAGCCATTAAAAATAGAACATGAATTATCTATAGTTGCATTGGTGGGAGATAAAATGAAAAGTCATCCGGGTATTGCTGGTAAAATGTTTGCGGCACTTGGCAGAAACGGTGTTAATATTAGAGCAATTGCACAAGGATCATCAGAAAGAAATATATCAGCGGTTGTTGCATTGAAAGATGTAAAAAAAGCAGTAAACGTTTTACATGAAGCATTCTTTGAATCGAGCTACAAGCAACTTAACTTATTTATTATTGGATCTGGCAATGTTGGAAGTAAGTTACTGGATCAAATAAACCAACAACAAGATTACTTATTAAAACAATTGAATTTGCAAATCAGAATCACAGGTATTGGGAATAGTAGACACATGCTTTTTAATGATGATGGAATAGATTTAAGTAATTGGTATCAACTTTTACAAGAAGCTCCTTCTATGCAGCTAAAAACGTTTATTGAAACAATAAAAGCTAAAAATTTAAGAAATAGTGTGGTGGTAGATGTAACAGCTAATCAAGAGGTTGCAGAAACATATACAGAATTATTAACACATTCAATTGCAGTTGTTGCATGCAATAAAATTGCAGCTTCATCTAGTTACGAACACTATACAAAATTAAAAAAATTATCTAGAGAGTTTAATGTTCCTTATTTATTTGAAACCAATGTTGGTGCAGGATTACCTATTATTGGCACTTTAAATGATTTAATAAGAAGTGGAGATAGTGTGCATAAAATTCAAGCTGTATTATCGGGTACATTAAATTATGTATTTAACAATTATAATGCAACAGAATCATTTGCCAATATTGTAAAAAGGGCGCAAGCAGAGGGTTATACTGAACCCGATCCGAGGTTGGATTTAGGTGGTACAGATGTAATGCGCAAAATAATGATTTTGGCTAGAGAAGCCGGAACAGTTTTAGAAATGGACAATGTAACTAATAATACATTCTTGCCATCAGCATGTATGAAAGGAAGCGTTGAAGATTTTTATATTGAATTAGAAAAGAATGAAATGCATTTTAAGGAGTTATATTATAAAGCAAATGAAAAAAATTGTAAGCTAAAATTTGTGGCTGAGTATCTAAATGGGAAGGCAGAAGTGGGTTTAAAACACATTCCTGTCAATTCTGACTTCTATCACTTATATGGAAAAGACAATATTGTATTATTTTATACCAAAAGATATCCTGAACAACCATTGGTTATTAAAGGTGCCGGCGCCGGCGCTGATGTAACTGCTTCTGGTGTTTTTGCAGATATAATAAGAGTGGCACAATAATAAAAGAATAACTACTATGATTATGCAAGTACAGCTAAAAAAAATTAAATGAATGAAATAAATCAACAAAGCGTTACCGTTGCTAGTCCCGCTACGGTTGCTAATATTGTTTGTGGTTTTGATATCTTAGGATTTGCAATAAACGAACCTGAAGATACTTTTACATTAACTATCTGTGAAGAACCCGGTGTAACCATTATTAATGAAGATAATTTTAATCTTCCTACTATAGCAGAAGATAATGTTTCAGGTGCTGCTTTATTGGCTTTTTTAGAAGCTGTACCAGAAATAAAAGGTTTTAAACTTGAGAGCAACAAACAAATAAAACCAGGGAGTGGTATTGGCTCAAGTGCGGCAAGTGCGGCAGGTGCTGTGGTGGCAGCTAATTATTTAATGAACAATAGGTTTACACCATTAGAATTAGTACGTTTTGCAATGGTTGGAGAAAAAGTAGCAAGTGGCGTTAAGCATGCAGATAATATTGCACCGGCTATTTTTGGAGGTGTTACCCTTATCCGATCAATATTTCCATTAGATATCATTCCAATTGATGCACCTCATTTATATGTTACAATAGTTCATCCACAAATTGAAGTAAGGACTGCAGATGCACGACAAATTTTAAAACAAAACGTTTTACTAAAAGATGCTATTAAGCAGTGGGGCAATATAGCCGGGCTGGTAGCCGGTTTTATTCAACACGATTATGATTTAATTAGCAGAAGTTTGGAAGATGTAATTATTGAGCCCGTAAGAAGTATTCTAATACCAAGCTTTTATGAAATTAAACAAAAGTGTAAAGAGGCCGGTGCTTTAGGCGGTGGTATTTCAGGCTCAGGTCCTTCAATTTTTATGTTAAGTAAAACAAGGGCAATTGCAGAAAATGTTGAAAATATAATGAAAGAAATATATAATAAAATAGGATTATCATATTATACTCATGCTACAACTATTAATCAACAAGGTGTAAGAATAGTAAATAAATAATTTACATATTTAATCAATAGAAAAATTAGAACAATACTTTAACAATATGAAATATTTTAGTTTAAACCATCATGCGCCGGTTGTAGATTTTGCAGTTGCAACAGTACAAGGGCAAGCACCGGATAAAGGTTTATATTTCCCCGAAAAAATTCCTATTTTACCAAAAGGGTTTATTGAAAATATTCATCACTACAATAAAATAGATATTGGGGTTACGGTAATGCGGCCTTTTGTTGGAAACGCCATTCCGCTTTCTGTACTTGAAAAAATGATAGAAGAAACAATTGATTTTAACTTTCCACTTATTTCTATAAATGAATCTATTGCAGCATTAGAATTATTTCATGGCCCAACCTTAGCATTTAAAGATGTTGGAGCCAAATTTATGAGCAGGAGCCTTGCTTATTTTAATAGAAACAATAATAAGCCTGTAACTGTATTGGTAGCAACGTCTGGCGATACAGGAGGCGCAGTAGCTAATGGCTTTTTAGATGTAGCGGGTATAGAAGTAATTATTTTATTCCCTAAAAATAAAATTAGTAAAGTACAAGAGCTACAACTAACTACTTTGGGAAGCAATATAACTGCACTTGAAATTGAAGGTAGTTTTGATGACTGCCAAGCTATGGTTAAAGAAGCTTTTATAGATTATGATTTAAAAAATACACTATTACTTACATCTGCCAATTCAATAAATGTTGCCAGATGGTTGCCCCAACAACTTTATTATTTCTAT
>JAGWPI010000322.1 GCA_028877005.1 Bacteroidota bacterium
AATAAAATGCTACCCTCATCTAACGGCGGCATAAACTCCCTTCCCAAACTGCTGACCAATGGGATACTAATGGCTAACGCTATGATATTGACGAAAAGTGTTGTTTTTCTCCATTTTATACACAAACGAATTATAGGTGAATAAATTTTTTCAAGCAATCGATTTACAGGATTTTTAGATTCCGGCTTAAACCTTCCTTTCATAAAAAAAGAAATAAGCACAGGAGCCAGTGTTATTACCAATATGGCATCTACAATTAAAATGAATGTTTTGGTGTATGCTAAAGGATGAAACAATTTGCCTTCCTGACCGGTTAATAAAAATACCGGAAGAAAAGAGGTGATAATAATAATTGTTGAAAAAAATACGCCACGTGAAACCTGAATACTCGATTTTTCAATGATAGCTATCCTTTCTGTTTCAGGAATAGGCGTATAATTTCTTTGTTTTATTTTTTTAAATATGTTTCGCATAAAATGAATGTTATTGGTGATTGTTTTGTCGTTCAGATAAATGGCGATAAGCATTTTCGCTCATAATGATTCCATTATCTACTATTACCCCAATGGCTAATGCAATACCTGTTAACGACATGATGTTGGAAGAAATACCCAATAAATTCAACAGAATAAAACTAATGGCAATAGTAATCGGAATTTGAATAATGATGCTAAGTGCACTTCGCCAATGAAACAGAAATACAATTACAATTAGTGCAACGATAATCATTTCTTCCACAAGCTTTGATTGAATATTTTGTACAGCTGCTTCAATTAAAGTGCTTCTGTCATAAGCTACATGAAAATTAACCCCATCAGGAAGCCCTTTTTGTATATCTTTCATTTTATTTTTTACCGCTGTAATTACTTTGTCGGCATTTTCGCCATAACGCATTACCACAATACCTCCAACCACTTCACCGGTTCCGTTTTCGTCGAAAATACCCAGTCTTAAATCTCCTCCCATTTGTACGGTAGCAATATCTTTTATTCTAACGGGTATGCCTTTGTTATTTCCAACAGCAATTGCTTCAATGTCTTCTATATTTTTAATGTATCCCAATCCACGAATGATATAACCCATATCGCTCATTTCAAATTTCCGGCCGCCTACATCGTTATTATTGGCTTTCACTTTTTGTAATACTTGTGGCAGAGTTATTTGATAATATTGAAGTTTAATAGGATTAATCACAATTTGATACTGCTTTTCAAAACCGCCAAAAGAGGCTACTTCAGCAACACCCGGCACAGTTTGAAGTGCCAGTTTAACATACCAGTCTTGCAATGCCCTTTGCTCTCCAAGATTCATATTTTTTGCATGCAATGTGTACCAAAATATATGGCCTACGCCAGTTCCATCGGGTCCCAAGGTTGGGGAAATACCTGAAGGCAGCAAACGCTGCGCATAATTCAATCGTTCCAAAACACGAGAACGAGCCCAATATATATCTGTATTGTCATCAAACACTAAGTAGATGAAGCTCATACCAAACATAGATGTGGCGCGAATATTTTTAACTTTAGGAATGCCTTGCAGGTTGCTAACTAATGGATAAGTGATTTGATCTTCGATAATTTGTGGCCCACGCCCCGACCATTCCGTAAAAACAATAACCTGATTCTCACTTAAATCAGGAATAGCATCTACTGGGTTTTTTTGTATGTTGAAGATACCAAGAATGAGTAATCCAATGGCAATCAATAATACCACAAACCGATTCCTCAGCGACCAACTAATGATCTTTGCAATCATACTATAATATTTTTAAATATAAATGAGAGGAAAATAGAGTACACTATACACAAAGGCATACAAAATAGCCCTAAAGCTGAGAGCCTGGGCTACAAGTAAAAAAAAGATACTATATCAGAAAAATACAATTGCTTATGAAAAGCCTTACGCTGCATAAATTAGGTGGCGAATGTATTGCAGGAATCTGAATGAACAGAGATGAAAGGTAATGTACTAAGTTTTCCACTCCCGGTTGTACAAGCAATACAAAAGTTGGTTGTGTAACTTGAAAAACAAATGCATGAGCAGCGGATTGATCATGACTAACTTTTATTTGTTGCTGCACATCTTTACAGCAATTATTTTTTCTGCTCTTCTCCAATAACATTCCACAATTAATGCAACGTTTATCATTGGCCACTTTTGTTAACCCAACACCTACCCATTTATCCATACAATAATGTAAGTGGAATGTTGTAGCCTGAACACTCAGACTATAAAGTACTATTAGTAATATGGTGAAGAATTTTTTCAAAAAATTAATTACTATATAAATAGATTCATTGAACAAATGTAATCAATTTCCACTTTTTTATTTACAACAATCCTTTTTATGAAGGAAAAGGAAAGTAAATAACCTCCTTAACATATTTAAAATATAGTATAAAAAATTTTCTAGCATATTCAAAAATACATGGTAAGAAATAAACAAAGTGTTACGAATGTAAAAAAAAGTTCAGTATTTAGCAAAGTTACATGATACCGATATTTTTACAGGTACAATGATTAAACTTGTAAGCAAGCTTTTTAAATTTTATTAAAAAATACTAAATTAACTTTTGAAATGAAATTTAACCTTACTTTTGCACGCAATTTAATTATGAAGCAAATGGAAACCGGTTCGGACCATAGTAATATAAGTTTCTCTTCCTAAGCTACACAAACGTTTTTAACTGTGGCTATGGGAGCAAATAGTCGTTAACAGTTAAAAACAATACTCATGCATATTGTATTTTCACTTTTTTGTCATACCCTGCTTTTTAGCCGAAGTTGTGGTGCATTACTATAACCTATTGTAAAGCTTTGCTATTACGGTGGGTTGTTTATTGCCGGCATGAAACACGATTAAATGAAACGGAAAAATCCGGGCGTTATGTTAAAAACAACAGCAGCAAAATTAGTAAAGCATATTTCTTTTTCAGGCGACACAATTGCACAGTCTGTACAATCTGCTTCCGTTATTAAATTAAAACAAATAGCAGCTGCCACAAAGCAGGAAATACTTACCATATTAAACACGCAAGAAACAGGGCTTTCATCAGAAGAAAAACAAGAAAGGGAGCAAGAGTTTGGCCTAAATGAAGTTTCACACGAAAAAGCACCGGCGTGGTATATTCAGTTATTTGATGCGTTTCTAAATCCATTTATTGGCGTATTAATTATCATTGCAGCCATTTCAGTTATTACAGATATTATTACTGCAGCGCCAGGAGAAAGAGATTATAAAACTGTAACAGTAGTGGGTGTAATGGTGTTACTTAGTTCATTTTTAAGATTCTGGCAAGAGTTCAGAAGCAATAAAGCAGCCGAGCAGCTAAAAAGCATGGTTAGAACTACTGCAACCGTTTTGCGCCGTGGTGAAGGAAAAAAGGAGGTGGATATTAAGGATTTAACAGTTGGTGATGTAGTTTTACTATCTGCCGGCGATATGATACCTGCAGACTGTAGGGTATGGGCTTCAAAAGATTTATTTGTAAGCCAGGCTATGCTTACCGGTGAATCTTTACCTGTTGAAAAAAGAGATATCAGTATTACAGATATTGAGCAAAAATCGCCATTGGAATTAGAGAACATTTGTTTTATGGGTACCAATGTGGTTAGTGGGGCAGCCACAGTTATTGTAGTGAATATTGGCAATCAAACATACTTTGGCTCAATTAGTAAGTCACTTACAGGAAAAAGAGCAGAAACCAGTTTCGATAAAGGTGTAAACAGTGTAAGTTGGCTATTAATTAGATTCATGCTTTTTATGGTTCCGCTCATTTTTATATTAAATGGTGTTGTGAAACATAATTGGCTTGAAGCATTACTGTTTGCCATTGCCGTAGCGGTAGGTTTAACGCCTGAAATGCTACCCATGATTGTTACCGCTAACCTAGCAAAAGGTGCGTTAAACATGAGTAAGCGTAAAGTAATTGTAAAACGCTTAAATGCCATTCAGAATATTGGGGCTATGGATATTCTATGCACCGATAAAACAGGCACCCTAACAATGGATAAAATTGTTTTGGAGCGGCATTTGAATGTATATGGTGATGATGACGACGAAGTATTAAAGTGGGCTTATTTAAACAGCTTTCATCAAACCGGTTTAAAAAATTTATTAGATGTGGCAGTGTTAGAACATGCCGAGCTACATGACTATTTAAAAGCTGAAGAGCAGTATGTAAAAGTAGATGAAATACCTTTTGATTTCCAGCGAAGAAGAATGTCTGTAATTCTAAAACAAAAAAATGGTAAACACCTGCTTATCTGCAAAGGTGCAGTAGAAGAAATTTTAGACTTATGTACACATGCTTTTGATCCGGGAGAAGACAAAGAATTACATATAGAAAATGATAAAGTGATTCCGATTGATGAAGTGATGCGTAAAACTATTTTAAGCACCTCAAAAAAACTTAACAAAGAAGGCCTTAGAGTATTATTAGTAGCCATAAAAGAGTTTGACAATAGGGCACTTACCTATTCTGTTGCGGATGAAAAAGACATGACCATTACAGGCTTTATTGGCTTTTTAGATCCTGCCAAACCTTCTGCACAACCTTCAATTGAAGCACTGCAGAAATTAGGAGTTACCTTAAAAGTATTAACCGGCGACAATGAAACCGTTACAAAAAAAATATGTAAAGACGTAGGTATTACTATACAACATATTTTATTAGGTAATGAATTAGAAAAAATTTCTGATGACGAGTTAATGGCTAGGATAGATGACATTAATATTTTTGCCAAACTTAGTCCATTACAAAAAAGCAGAGTTGTAAAAGTATTACAAGCAAAAGGACATACCGTTGGTTTTATGGGTGATGGCATTAACGATGCCGGTGCACTTCGCGATGCAGATGTAGGCATTTCTGTTGATACAGCTACCGATATTGCTAAAGAAAGTGCTGATATCATCTTACTAGAAAAAGATTTAATGGTACTACGCAAAGGTGTAATTTATGGTAGACGGACTTTTGGAAATATTATTAAATATATTAAAATGACTGCCAGCAGTAACTTTGGCAATATGTTTAGTATGCTGGGTGCAAGTGCTTTTTTACCTTTTTTACCTATGTTACCCATACAATTATTAGTTCAAAATTTATTATATGATATTTCACAAATATCCATTCCTTGGGATAAGATGGATGCAGAATATTTAGAAAAACCCAAAAAATGGGATGCAAGTGGTATTGCAAGATTCATGTTTTACATAGGGCCTATCAGTTCAATATTTGATTACATAACTTTTGCATTGCTCTTCTTTTTCTTTAAAGCAAACAGTCCGGAACATCAATCATTTTTTCAAAGTGGATGGTTTATTGAAGGACTATTATCCCAAACATTAATTGTTCATATGATTAGAACAACCAAAATACCTTTTATACAAAGTTGGGCCACTTTTCCTGTTATTACATTAACAGTAGCTATTATGGTAATTGGAATCTATATCCCCTTCTCGCCATTAGCAGGTGCATTAAAAATGCAGCCGTTACCATGGATTTATTTCCCATTTTTAATAGCTATTCTAATTACTTATTGTGTATTAACCCAACTTATTAAAGTTTGGTTTATTAGAAAATTTCAACAATGGCTATAATTAGCCAAAATGGTTAAAGCGGTTATCGGAGCGTTAGGAAATTCCTCCTGCCCTAATTGCTACTTATAAATGCCTTGATTTTTAAACAAAAAAAAGAAAAACAATGAGATGGATATTTACATCAACATTATTAATAACATATGTACATGCGCATACACAACCTGTGTTTCAAATGGACAGCTCCTCTAATTGGACCCATCATTTTCAATTAACCGTTGTATCGCAAAGTCATTCAGGTTTTAAAGCAGCATATAGTGGTAAAAACAGCTTAGACAACTCTGTTGAAACAGGAGCTACCAGTTTAACAACTACACTTTTTTTAGGAAGAAAACTTTGGAAAGGTGCGGCAGCTTATTTTAATCCGGAAATGTCAGGGGGTAACGGACTTAGCTACTCACAAGGTGTTGCCGGTGCATTAAATGGAGAAACATACAGAGTTGGTAATGTAGCACCACAACTTTTTATTGCTCGGGCATATATACAACAAAATTTTTCTTTAGAAAGAAAAAAATATACTGAGTTACCAGATGATATAAACCAAGTAGCAGATAAAGTAGCAAATAACAGAATAACCATAAGCGCAGGAAAATTTGCTATCAGTGATTTTTATGATGATAATACATATAGCCACGATCCACGAACTCAATTTTTAAATTGGTCATTAATGGGCAATGGTGCTTGGGATTATCCCGCCAATACACGTGGTTATACTTTTGGTATTGTAGCAGAATGGTATCAAAACAATTGGACATTCCGTATTTCTAGTGTAGCAGTTCCAGCAATAGCCAATGCACCTAAGATGGAGTATCGTTTATCAAAAGCCCACTCTGAAACCCTAGAAATTGAAAAACGGTATAATATTGATCGTCAACCGGGTATCGTTCGTTTTATTGTTTCTAACTCTTATACACGTGCCCCCTCCTATCAGCAAGGATTAAGTGCCATAGCCACCAATAATACTTATTTGTTAAATGTCATTAGTGGTGAAGCGGAGAATAATACTTATGGTGGTAAAAAATTGGGCTTAGGTATAAGCACTGAGCAGGCTATTACAAATGATGTGGGCATTTTTTCTCGTTTGGGTTGGAATGATGGTAAATATGCTACCTGGGCATACACAGAAATTGACCAAACTGCCTCAATTGGCTTATCATGGAAGGGTACAAAATGGCATCGTCCGGCTGATGTTGTAGGCATTGCCGGTGTGTTAAATGGTATTTCTAAAGAACATCGCGATTTTTTGGCAGCAGGTGGCTATGGCTTTATTATTGGTGATGGCGCTTTAAATTATGGACATGAAGGTATTATTGAAGCTTATTACAATACTTTTCTATTCAATAATTTTTGGCTTACTTTCGATTATCAG
>JAGWPI010000323.1 GCA_028877005.1 Bacteroidota bacterium
CTTAAAGTACCAACGATTTTTTAATGCGTCGTTTTTATGCCTCTATTGCCTTAATTGCCCTTATTCTGGCCATGAAAATATTTGTGAACAAATCTACGAACCATGAAACCAATCAATACTTTTAAATTAATTGAAGGCGACTTTAGTGTTGTTGAAGCTAAGGAGTTGTTAACCAATTTATACTCTAATAAAATTCAATTTCATAGCAGTAAAAATTTTAGCACGCAAGAGCGTTTTGGGCATCCACATGAGGGTTCGTTAAAACGTATACCCGAGCTAAAAGCTACGCTTACTGAAATATGTCAATTATTAGATGCATTGAAACAAACCGACTCTCGCCTTAACATCAGCGCCAATATTACCATACAAATAAATGAATAAAGTACTTGTATCTTTGAAGCCTGAAGTAAACGGTTAATGGTTTATTTCGGATAAAAATATATGATTACAAATGATATTTTGTTGGCCAAGCAGGCATTAGAGCAAGATGAAGTAGTAGCTATACCTACCGAAACAGTGTATGGCTTGGCGGGTAATGCTTTTAGCGAAAAAGCCATACTGCAAATCTATACCTTAAAAAAAAGACCTCATTACAATCCGCTTATTGTGCATATTGCCGGCGTGCAGCAGTTACCTGTTGTTGCTAAAAATATACCAAAATTAGCCGAACAGTTGGCTGCTGCTTTTTGGCCCGGTCCGCTTACTTTGTTGTTACAAAAACAATCTGTTATTCCTGATTTGGTTACTGCCGGTCGCGATACCGTTGCTGTACGTGTACCCCATCATCCGCTAACACAAAGCTTGTTGGCACAACTTTCTTTCCCACTGGTTGCACCCAGCGCTAATCCATTCGGTAGTATTAGTCCAACTACCGCCCAACACGTTTGGCAATATTTTCACGATAGTATTCCGGTAATATTAGATGGTGGTGCATGTGCCAAAGGGGTGGAGTCTACAATTATAGGTTTTGAGGGCGAAGTGCCAATATTGTATCGTTTAGGAGCCATTGCAACCGAAGCTATTGAAGCCGTTACCGGACCCTTGCATAGTTTAACCCATGCCGGCCAACAGCCGCAAGCACCGGGTATGTTAAACCGCCATTATGCACCACATACCACCACTTATTTAACCGATAACGTGGCAGCATTGATGCAGCAATTTCCCCGGCAAAAAATTGGTGTGCTTTTATGGAAAGATAAAGTACCGGAACAAGAAAATATAGTAGGAATAACGCTTTCACCTTCGGCAAATATGGAAGAAGCAGCCGCTCGTTTATATGCCTCGCTGCATCAGTTAGATGCAATGCAGTTAGATGTGATTATTGCAGAACGCTTACCGGATACCGATTTAGGTAAAACCATTAACGATCGTTTACAAAGGGCTACGCAACCCTGGTAAGCCAATGGTTTTGTTTGTTATAGGCCACGTGCCACTGCCCAATATGCCAAAACATGGTTGGCACTTTGTTACAGCCATTGGTATTTTTATCTTTTTGTAGGGCGGTAAAGCAATAGCGTGCAACCATGCTGTGCTTTCTATTATAGTTTAAAATATGGTATAGTTGATGTGGCATCAGGAAATCCTATTTATGCATTAAATTGTTTTTTCAGTATGGGCACTATTTTTTTCCAATACTGAAAGAAGGAAGGAAAATAGCCTTTTACTTCAGGTACCATCCATTCCCTATCCTCCATAATACCGGTATAATGTTGGTTAAGTGGGTGTTCTTTGTATATACAAGTGCTGTTGCCCAGCTGGGTAGCAAGTGCGTTAAAATTACCCACAAAATATTGTAAACCCGGAATGTTTTGTGCCAGTTGTAGTGCCCATTGCAAGGGCTTTTCACCAACAGGGTATTGCTGAAATAGTGCAGGCTCTAATAACAGAATACGGTTGGCCGCAGTGTGTGCATGCCAATTGGGGTCTATATTGTAATAATTGTAAATAAGTGTGGGCCAATTGGGTTGAATATCTATATGCTTCGTTGCAGATGGTAATGGGGTTTGCAGCGAAACTGTACTGCGTTGTTGCAGTACTTGGGGAACGCTGGCCGGGGGTAATTGGGTGTAGGGCACATCTAACCAAGTGTGGTATTGTGTTGTTCCGGTGTATTGATTGATGTTTTCTTGATTGGCAACATATATTTTGCGACTAAAAGTGCCGGCTACCCATTGCCAACTTAAAGCATTACTAGCCCAATCGCCATCTAACAAATGATAATACATCCATTTAGCAGGGGTTTGCCAATGGGTTTGGGCTATATTACATGCTATAGCAGCCGTGTACATACGGCAATGGTTGTGCATATAGCCGGTTTGGTAAAGGTTTGCTATGGCTTCGTCAATGGCAGTAATGCCGGTTTGGCCTGTTACTAGGGCTGTTGGCATTTCTGTGTATGTAAAATGCCGCAAGCCGGGAAACATATCTTGGTTTATCTGGGTACCTTTTGCTTGCCAAACGCGTTGGTAATAGTCGCGCCATGCCAGTTCTCGCACCAAAACCTCTACCTGCTGAAAAGTATATTTTTGTTGTATTAGGTGCTGTAATATTTGTTGGGTACTAATTACACCTCTGGATAAGTAGGGCGATAAATAAGTTACTTTACCCTGCACATAATTTCTGGTACTAGCATATGCAATGGGATTAATAGCTGCTATTAAACGCTTAATGGCAGGGTAGCTGGTAGTAAATGAATTCATCGTTTACTGATTTTGTTCAGGGTAATTTGTCGTTGTAAATTACTTTTAAAGCGTAGTATTCCGGTAGGGCGTTTGTGTAGGTGTTTTTGGCTAACACCGCTGTTTACACGTTGGCGCCATCGTTTAAAGTTTTTAGGATGTAATTGTTGGCGCATTAAGGCTATTACAGCCTGCTCATTTAACCCAAACTGAAAATCAATGGCTTCAAAAGGGGTACGATCTTCCCATGCCATTTCAATAATACGGTCTATTTCTTCCGGCGTCATATACGTATTAGTTTTTTAGCTGAAAGGATACCTGTTGTTAATACATCCGTAGATAAAGATTGAAAATGCACCGCTTTACATAAAAATAAAGTGTGGTCGCCCTCGCAGCTAATGGTTTGTATTTTTTGTAGTTGAATATAAGCGGCCGCCTCTTTTAAAACGGTAAATTGTCTCCATTGGGTTAGTAATTGTTTTTTTTGCAGCCATGCCTGTTTTGGAAAAATATGACCCGATTTTTGACCCAAATAACGCACCAATCCATATTGCCGGGCATGTAGTAATTGAAGCACTGCTTCATTGCTTTGTTGCATCCATTCTAAGCTAAGGGTATGTTGGTAAACTGCTATTATATATAATTTTGGCTGCATGCTTACAGCGGTAACATAGGTGCATATGTTCATGTTAAAGCTTTCTGCAGAATAAGTGGCCAAACTATACACCGGCAGGCTGGGTAAATTCCAGGGTCGTTGCATGGGGTGGTATTAAAAAATATAAACAAATTGTATAAAAGGCCGGTAAGGTATACCGGCCAAAATAGAAAAACTATTTAAAGTGATTTTTGTTCAAATTTTTATAAAATAAGACAAATGCACCGGCTATTTTTACCGCATTACACACAACAATAACCTACAAGAACAAAGCGGTATATGCACTTTTTGTGCATAACTACAGCGAAAAGGGCAAAAAATACTTTATTTTTTTAGACAAGATGTAATTTTTTATACATTTAAACAATATCTTTATCTTCAAGGCTATATATAGTGCTGAAAGCGCACTTGTCCAATCCTATAAGAATTAGTGTATGCAGGAAATTTACCATCAAACCATATTATATGCACCTTTGGCTGTTTTTATTTCAAAAGAAAATGGCATGGTGATAGAGGGCAATCAGGCCGCAGCAAAGATGTTTGGGTATACTATAGACGCGTTAAAAGGCATGCATAGGCGCAACTTTATTGATGAAGATATGCCCGGCTTTGCGGAAAAGTATTTGCAGCGCGACCAACATGGGTTTATTCAAGGAAATTTTATTGGTATTAAAAGTAATGGAGAGAAATTCCCGGTTGAAATGTCATCTCGATTGTTTGTTGCACCAAGTGGGGAAAAATTAGCTGCTGCCATTATATCTGATATTTCAGAAAGGCAACAACAAGCTGCACAACAAGCAGCATTGCTGCAAGAGATGCAACTTATTTTAAACAACACCGACGAGTCGTTTTTAATTCTAGACAGTTCCTTAAATATTGTAGCGCTAAATGCCGCTACTAAAATGAAGAGTTTGGCAGTATTAGATAAGCAGATGGAAGTAGGCAAATCTATTTTAACTTATGCACAGCCGGAGCGTTTACCTGCTTTACAACAATTGTATGCAGATGTGTTGGCAGGTCATACACATAAAACAGTTGTCCAAGTTCCGACCAAAGATTCGACTCTATATTATCAAATAACCTATAAGCCAATACAAGGAAGCGATGGTAGTGTTAGCCATATAATGGTGAATACCGCCGATATAACCGCAGAGAAAAAAGTTACCCTACAATTGCAGGAATTATTACATACCTCCGAGCATTTAAAAAATACCTATGAAAAAGAGCGTAATTATTTTATTGATAGTTTAGAACAACTATCTGATGGGTTTACCACTTTTAATGCTGATGGTACTACTCAATTTATTAATACCAACGGTTTACGCTTGTTGCACTTACCTAAAAACGAAAAAGATGTTAATATCATTGCAGCTATTCCACCGGGTGAACGTCCCATTTTTGAGCAGGTAATACAAAATGCATTGCAGCTGCAGCAATCTAATGTATTAGATATATATCACCCCGACTGGCAGGAATGGATGCGCTACCGTATTTATCCGAAAAAAAATGCTATTACTTTATTTTTTAGAAGTATATCTCAGGATGTGCAAATACGGCAAAGCATAGAAAATTCTGAAAAAACTTATAAATACTTGTTTCATTATAATCCGCAACCTATGTGGATTGTGGATATTGATACCCAAAAAATTATTGAAGTAAATGAAACGGCGCTACAAAAATATGGCTATAGTCGCGAAGCATTTTTAAAGATGACGGTGTTTGATGTGCACACCGATGCCACAAAACAACAGCTGCAACAACAGTGGAAAGAAAACGGAGACTTAGATGTTTATTTTGGCGTATGGCAGCATATTACCCAATCGGGCCAAATATTAGATGTAGAAATTACGGCACATAAAATTAATTACCAACAACAACCTGCCATGTTGGTATTAATTAATGATGTTACTGAACGTTTAAAAATCCGAAGGTTATTAGAGCAAAGTAATCAAAGGTTTCAGTATGTAGCACAAGTATCTTTTAATGCTATATGGGATTGGGATTTACTGAACAACACCATGTACTGGGGCGATGGATATACTGAGTTGTTTGGTTATCCGGTAAACCAATATGCCGGTAGTATTGATGAGTGGAAAAAAAGATTACACGCCAATGATGTAGAACGCGTAAGTAATAGCTTACGGCATGCCATTGACAGTGGGGCAGATTTTTGGCAGGAAACTTACTACTACAAAAAAGCAGATGATAGTTGGGCATATGTAGTAGATCGCGGTAAAATATTGAAAGACGAGCACGGAAAACCTTATAGAATGGTGGGTGCCATGCAGGATGAAACCCTTTATCAATACAATCATGCAATACAGCAAATTGAAAACCTAATTTATAATCTAAACTTACAACAGCAGGTTTCCTTTACAGATGTGTTAGAAGTGCTGTTAATAGAATTAGAAAAAATACATCCGGAGATGTTGGCTTCTATACTAACCCTGCAAGCCGATAATACCGTACAACATTTAGCCGCACCCCATTTGCCAAAAGGTTATTTGCAAAAAATAGATGGCGCACCAATTGGCCCGGCAGCCGGCTCTTGTGGTACTGCTATGTATACCAAAGAAATGGTAATAGTAGAAGATATTTCGCAAGATGCCAGATGGGAATTGTATAAAGAAGTAGCCTTAGCATATCACTTACACAGTTGCTGGAGTATACCTATACTTAATAAAAAAAATACCGTTTTAGGTAGTTTAGCTTTCTACTATAAAACACCTAAAAAGCCCTCTGCACTTGAGTTACAAACCCTAGAGCGGATGAGTAAATTAATTGGTATAGTGATGGAAAACCATTACAACTACCTGTTAATGGTAACCAATAAGCTACGTTATGAGTTAATTGCGCAGGCATCTAGTGATGCTTTGTGGGATTGGAACATAGCCAATGGTACCGTAGAATTATTAGGCGATGGGTTTGAAAAATTATTTGGTTACCCTACTAATGTGTTAGAACGCGATCGGGATTTTTGGACCAGTCATATACACCCCGATGATTTGCCGGAAGTAAAAAAAAGAGAAAAACAAGCATTTCACAACAAGCAACAAAATATTTGGGAAATAGAATACCGCTTTAAAAAAAGCGATGGCACTTATGCCTTTGTGCGCGATAAGGGTTTTATTATTAGAGAAGCGGATGGAAGGGTATCTAAGATGATTGGTGCCACGGAAGATATTACCCTTAGAAAATTGCATGAGGAAGAACTGAAGCGCTTGTCGATGGTGGCTAAAGAAACCACCAATGCTGTGATTATAA
The DNA here is from genome assembly GCA_028877005.1 of Bacteroidota bacterium. Taxonomy (GTDB): domain Bacteria; phylum Bacteroidota; class Bacteroidia; order Chitinophagales; family Chitinophagaceae; genus Hydrotalea. The sequence continues at coordinate 6,598 of JAGWPI010000323.1, forward strand.
CCGATGCGCAGGAAAATATTACGTATGTAAATGAGGCATTTACTAAAATTACCGGCTATAGTTTAGCGGAAAGTTTGGGAAAAAATCCCCGTTTTTTGCAAGGGGTTGATACAGATATAGCTACAAAAGCATACATGAAACAACAAATTACTGCAGCCCAACCCTTTGAATGTGAAATAATTAACTATACCAAATCCGGTAAACCCATTTGGTTACACATACAGGCGCAACCTATTTTTGATGACCACAAACAGTTGATTCAGTTTTTTGCCATTGAAACCGATATTACTGAAGCTAAAAATGCCCAACAGGCATTAAAAGTACAGGAAGAAAAATACAAGCAATTATTTGATACTAACCCCACTTCTATTTTTGTGTGGGATATACATACGTTAGAAATTCTGGATATGAATAATACCGCTATTCAGGAATATGGGTATTCAAGGAAAGAATTATTACACATGACGATATTGGATTTGCGTCCATCATCTGAACATATACATCTCCATCAATTCCTGCAGCAATTCAAACAATCGAGCGAGCGCAAGCATGTACAGGTATGGCAACACCAACGTAAAGATGGCAGTATTATGCAAATGGAAATTGCCTCTCACAAAATAAAATATGAAGGACGCGATTGTGTTATGGGTATTGGTACCAATATAACCGAAAAGTTAGCATTGGAAGCCAGACTAGCTGAAGAGTTAGCACAGCGCAGAAATGAGGTGATAGAAGCAGAAATAGCTGCACAAGAAAAAGAACGGCAGGAAATTGGCAGAGAATTGCACGATAATGTAAACCAGATATTAACTGCCAGTCGTATTTATGTAGAAATGGCCAGAAAAGCGCATCCTGAGGAAAATGATTTATTGCAACAATCATCCTGGTATATTTTACAAGCCATTGAAGAAATTAGGAAATTATCAAAAGCATTAATTAATCCTGTAGATAAAGACGTAAGCTTGAAAGAAGCATTGCGCAAATTGGTAAACGACATGTCATTGTTGTTGAAGAACGGTGTGGAAATAGACATGACCCACTTTAATGAAAAAGATTTAGAACAAAAATTTCGGTTAAACTTATATAGGATTATTCAGGAACAATTAACCAATATCAGTAAACATGCAGAAGCCACTATGGTAAAAATACAATTAAAAAGAAATGGCGGACATATTTCGCTTACCATTGAAGACAATGGAAAAGGATTTGATGTGCAGGCTGTAAAATCTGGTATTGGATTAAATAATATTCGAAAAAGAACAGAAATGTACAAGGGAAAGGTGCAAATTGACAGTGCGCCGGGTAAGGGCACTTTGTTGCGGGTAAACTTTCATCATGTAGTATAACACTATATGTAAGGTGTTTACTAAATTGGAATAAATTTGGCTGCTTGCCAATTTGTGCAGATATTAGCGGCTTA
>JAGWPI010000324.1 GCA_028877005.1 Bacteroidota bacterium
AAAACTGCCGGTTTAATTATGACTGCGAAACACAAGATGCACATGGAAGAAATTGTGACAAAAGTGGTGCAGATTTTATTTTCTATAGTAGTAGTTGTGTTGGGTATAACAGTAGTTGATGCATTGATAGGCGGTGCGCCTTTTTTAAATACGCTTCCTCTCATTTTAATATTGCTTGTATCAGCAGTACCTATTGGTTTACCTGCCATGTTTACTATTAGTATGGCTAAAGCATCACAGGAATTATCTGATAAAGGATTACTTGTTAGTCGTTTAAGTGCTACCGAAGATGCATCCACTTTAACAACCTTATGTATAGATAAAACAGGAACCATTACCGAAAACAAACTTTCTTTGCAAGAAGTAAAGTCTGCTAACGGTTTTACTGAAAATGACGTTTTATTATTGGGTACATTAGCGTCTGTTGCAGCTAATAATGATGCCATTGATGAGGCATTTTTTGCAAAAATTAAAACAGTCAATATTAACACAGATGGCTACCAACAAACATCTTTTACCCCATTTTCGGCTGCAAATAAACGTACTGAAGCCACCATAGCCCATAATGATGATGTTTTTAAAGTGATGAAAGGTGCTTATGTAACTATCCAATCTTTATGCACAAATGTAACCAATGAGTTAGATGCAACGGTTAATTCGTGGGCAATTAAAGGATTTAAAACATTAGCAGTAGCCATTCAAAAAAACAATACCACACAATTAGTGGGTATTGCTGCGTTATATGATCCTCCTCGACCCGATTCTGCTGAAATGCTAACTGCTATTAAAGAATTAGGTGTAACAGTAAAAATGTTAACAGGTGATGCATTGCCAGTTGCAAAAGAAATTGCTTTACTATCGGGTGTGGGTAATAGAATAGTAGCTATTAATGATGTACGAGAAACATTACAGCAGTCTGGCTCCGCTATAAATAAATATGACGGCTTTGCCGAGGTATTACCGGAAGATAAATACAATATTGTAAAAATATTACAGCAAGAAAAACAAATAACCGGCATGACCGGTGATGGCGTTAATGATGCACCTGCTTTAAAACAAGCTGAAGTAGGCATTGCTGTAAGCAGTGCAACAGATGTGGCTAAACAAGCTGCCAGTGTTATTTTGTTGCAGGCAGGTTTAAAACAAATAGTTGATTTAATTAGAGTTGGTAGAATAACTCATGTTCGTATTACTAATTATACCGTTAATAAAATTGCTAAAACATTGCAAACTATTTTGTTTGTTTGTGTGGCTTATTTAATAACGAAAACTTTTGTTGTTGGCCCCATTGATATGGTGCTAATGTTATTTTTAATTGATTTTGTTGTGCTGGCATTGGCAACTGATAAAGTTAAGTGGAGCAAAACACCTGCTAACTGGAATATAAAACCTATGGTTTTGAAGGGTTTTGTTTTAGGCATATTATTGTTTGGGGAGTGTTTGCTGTGGTTTTTATGGGCATCTCATCATTTTAACATTACTGAGCCGGAAGATGCACATACACTTGGTTTTGCTACATTGTTCTATTCAGGTATTTGTGCAGTTTTAACAGTGCGAACCAATGGTTGGTTTTATAGAGAAACTATCAGCAAAACTTTATTGTGGGTAATTATTGCAGACATACTTTTAGTATTAATACTGCTGCCCATTGGATTTACGGGGTTTGCTCCTTTGCCAATAATGCCGGCAATAAGTACCTTATTATATTTCTTGTTCTGTAATTTGGTTATTAATGATGCTATTAAAGTATGGATGTTACATAGGTTACATGTATCTGTATAATGGTTTATGCCTTTCTCAATTGTAATAATATTACATCATGGCCATTTACTGTTGCTTTATAATTTTTTTGAGTATTTCCTTCTTTTCTTTTATCCCATATGTTAAATATCTCATACACATTTTTTTGAGAATCTAATGTATTCTTTGAAAGTGAATCATAAATGGGCTTTTCTTGCCAATTCATTTCAAACGATATGGGTTTTGTGCTTCTATTCAAAAAGCAAATTGCCCAATTACCATTTTCAAGCGGTTTTAACCAAGTTTCTACACTGTCTTTTTCTGCATAAGCAAAACCTTCTACGCCTAATTTATCCTGATTAATGGCAATGGCATCTTTGTTAATCAAAATGTTTTTTGTTTCTGTACTCATATTTCTTAAATCGTTACCGGCAATTAATGGGGCAGCCAGCATGCACCACATTGAGAAATGTGCTCTGTTTTCAGACTCAGTTAATCCATTGCCTACTTCCAACATATCAGGATCATTCCAATGACCGGGTCCCGCATATTTACGCAGCCCTTTTTGTAAATCAATGATTTTTAAAACACCAAGCGCATGCCAGGTACCCATATCTTTGGTTCCCGCAAATACATTTGAAATATCGCCGGTGGTACGCCACAAGTGGCCTACATTTTCTGCCCACTCCCAAGGTTTATTTTGGCCCCACTCACATAAACTAAACACAATGGGTCTTCCGGTTGCAGCCAAGGCTTTGCTCATGGTTGTATAAGCTTCTTTGGCATTAATGCCCTCGGTATTACACCAATCAAATTTTAAATAATCTACGTCATGTGCTGCATAATAGCGGGCATCTTGATACTCATAACCTCTTGTTCCGGGATAACCGGCACATGTTTTTGTACCTGCACAATTATATAAACCAAATTTTAAACCTTTAGCGTGCACATAATCTGCAACTGCTTTAATGCCGTGAGGAAATTTTTTGGGATCAGCTACCAAATTTCCATCATTATCTCGTTGCATAGCCATCCATCCATCATCCAAAACTAAATATTCATACCCGGCATCTTTCATACCACTCGATACCATTACATCGGCAATATCTTTTACCAATTGTTCATTAATGTTGGTTTGAAAGGTATTCCAACTATTCCAACCCATTGGTGGTGTTAATGCAAGCCCTTCTTTCTTTTGTGCTTGTACTTGTAGGTTGCAAATAATTAATAAAATAAATATTATTTTTTTCATTCTTTCATTTTTTTTCATTCTTTCTATTAATCGCTAAGAATGGTATTAATATTTTGTAATTCTTGTTCAGAGAAATGGTAGTTTTTTAGTGCCATTAATGAATCGGTTAGTTGTGTTGTTTTACTTACGCCAATAAGTACTGATGTAATGCGTGTATCTTTTAAAATCCATGCCAAAGCCATTTGAGCCAGTGACTGATTTCGTTTAACCGCAATTTCATTTAATGCATTTAGTTTTTGAATGAGTTGGGGTGTAATTACATTTTCTTCAATAGCGCCATTACCTCTATGGCTGGCAGCACGGCTGTCGGCAGGAATACCATCTAAATATTTATTGGTTAAAAGGCCTTGTGCTAAAGGCGAAAAAGCTATGGCACCAACACCATTTCTTTCTAAAGTATTTAATAGTCCGTATTCAACCCATCTGTCTAACAGTGAATATTTTGGTTGATGTATTAGGCAATGTGTTCCCATTTGTTGCAATAATTCAAATGCTCTCTCCGCTTCTGCAGGTGGATAACTAGATATACCAACGTATAAGGCTTTGCCCTGCTGTACCATTAAGTGCAAGGTGGCCATTGTTTCTTCTAAAGGGGTATTTGGATCAGGGCGATGATGGTAAAATATATCTACATAGTCCAACCCCATTCTCTTTAAACTTTGGTCTAAACTGGCCGTTAAATATTTTTTTGAACCATAATCACCGTAAGGGCCATCCCACATTTTCCAACCGGCTTTTGTACTAATAATTAATTCATCTCTATATGGTAAAAAATCTTCTTTAAAAATTTTACCAAAATTAGCTTCCGCACTGCCTGGAGGTGGGCCATAATTGTTGGCTAAATCAAAATGTGTAATACCCTTATCAAATGCTAAACGTAAAATAGCACGGGCATTAGACTGAACATCAATATCACCGAAATTATGCCATAAACCTAATGACAGTGCAGGTAAAAATAAACCACTGTTTCCGCATTTACGGTATTCCATTGTTTCATATCGTTGTGGATGCGCAGAATAATTCATTAATGTTTAATTAAATGTATTAAAAAAATCTCTAGTATAGAGGTAAATAAAGGTAGTAGATTTGCTTTGACCTACTTGAAAATAAAGTTAAAACAGTACAATGAATTTATGAGATTGGTGTATAAATAATTGATGAACATCAAATTATAGCTTTGGCGAAAGTATAATTTTGTGTAACCTACATTTTATAAGTACCTTTTAAAAGTAAAATAATGCCTTTACGCTTAAAACGGTTAATTATGTTATTAAGATTGATGATCATTTTGTTCTTAACTGGTGCTTGGAATGTTAATAGTATTCACGCTACAGTTTGGAATGAACATCCAACTTTAACCATTGGTGCTGATGCGCCAAATTTTAATTTACCTGGTACAGATGGTAAGTATTATTCTTTAAATTCATTTAAAGCAGCTAAAATATTGGTTGTTATATTTACTTGCAACCATTGCCCCACTGCACAAGCTTATGAAAATAAGATTATTGCTTTAACAAACACTTACAAAGAAAAAGGGGTGGCCGTTGTAGCCATTATGCCAAATGATCCAAAATCAATTCGATTAGATGAGTTGGGGTATACAGATTTGAGTGATTCATTTGATGAAATGAAAATTAGGGCTGCAGAAAAACACTTCAACTTTCCATATTTGTATGATGGTGATAACCAAGAAGTATCTAAAAAATTTGGCCCTATTGCCACACCACATGTATTTATTTTTGATGCCGAACGAAAGCTGCGATATTCTGGTAGAATAGATGATGTAGAGAAGCCGGGTAAAATACCCAACCATACCGATGCAGCTAATGCTATTGATGCACTATTACAAAACAAACCCATTGCTGTTACTACTACCAAAGTATTTGGTTGTTCAATTAAATGGGCAGAAAAAAATAATTGGCTGCAACTAGCTCAGCAACAATGGGCAAATGAGCCGGTAACTTTACAATATATAGGTGTGGATAGCATTAAATACTTATTACAAAATCATTCAGATAAATTACGTTTAATTAATGTTTGGGCAACTTGGTGTGGCCCTTGTGTTACTGAGTTTCCTGAATTTATCACCATTAACAGAATGTATCGTGGACGCGATTTTGAGTTTATTTCTATCAGTGCCGACGATTCTGCTAAATTTCCTAAAGCGTTAGCTTTTCTAAAATCGCAACAAGCATCCGGGCGTAATTACATATTTAATGTAGATGATAAATATAAGTTGATAGAGGCTATTGACCCCAATTGGCAAGGGGCTCTTCCTTATACACTACTAATTGAACCGGGTGGTAAGATTGTTTATGCAAAAGAAGGTGCAATTAATCCGGCATTGATGAAAAAAAAGATTGTTGACAATAAGTATATTGGACGTTATTATTAAAATATGATGAAATTTTATTTTAATGTTTAATTGAAAAATTTTATGCGTAAAATAATTAGATGGGGAATAATTGGTTGTGGAAAAATTGCAGCAAAATTTGCAAACGATTTACAATTGGTAGAAGGTGCTGAATTATATGCTGTTGCGGCTCGTTCATTAGATGCCGCTCAGGCATTTGCAAATACACATAAGGCTGAGAAAGCATTTGGGAGTTATACAGACATGCTACATGATGCAGCTGTAGATGTAATTTATATTGCCACACCTCATAGTTTTCATTACGAACATACTATGTTATGTTTAACCTATCGGAAAGCAGTGTTATGCGAAAAGCCTTTTGCCATAAATGCCATACAGGCCAACAAAATGATTCATTTTGCCAGAGCGCAAAAAGTATTTTTAATGGAGGCATTGTGGACTAAATTCCTGCCTCATTACCAGCAGGTGATGCGAATGGTAGAAGCAGGTAAATTAGGCACGTTAAAGTCAGTGTTAATAAATTTCGGATTTAAGCCACAGCCGCCAATATCACCTCGTTTATATGAACCTTCTTTGGGAGGTGGTACAATGTTAGATATTGGTATTTACAATGTTTTTATGGCGCTAAGTTTATTGGGTAAGCCGCAACATATTCAGGCTACCATGATGCCTCATGCAACAACAAGAGTAGATGAGCAATGTGCTGTTTTATTTACCTATGCCAACGGAGCTATGGCGCAATTGTTCTCTTCTTTCGTTAGTACCTTACCCACTGAAGCAGAAATTGCCGGCACAAACGGTAGTATTCGATTAACTTCACGGTTTTATGAACCTTCAGCTACTATTCAGTATTATTCATATTCTATTAGAGAAACAACTTCAATTGATGTGCCACGTGAATCTGGTTTCGGCTATCAATATGAAGCTCGACACGTTAATGAATGCATTTGTAATGGTTTAACGGAAAGCCCTGTTTGGTCGCATGCTCAAACAATTGAATTAATGGAAACATTGGATGCTATTAGAAAAATAGCTGGAATCAAATATCCTGATGATGTTTTCTAATTATAAAGGATGAATTTAATAAAATTATTACTGAATTATTGTATAATATGTTTTTTTTAAAGAAATTGTTAACTGTTCACCAAAAAAAACTTATGAAAAAATTACTCAAACAATTGGCA
>JAGWPI010000325.1 GCA_028877005.1 Bacteroidota bacterium
AAAAATACACTTGTAGCCTTTAACACATGCTGCCAATGCAAGTCCCATTCCGGTATTACCACTAGTGCCCTCAATAATTGTACCCCCTGGCTTTAATCGTCCTTCCTGTTCTGCAACTTCAACCATTTTTAATGCCATACGGTCTTTAATAGAGTTTCCTGGATTAAAATAATCTACTTTGGCAACTACTCTGCAGGGAAAATCCTTTGTTATCTTGTTTAATTGAATCATTGGTGTATTACCAATGGTTTCTAATACATTGTTTTTTATATTCATCATGGCAATTTCTTAAGTTGCAAATGTATGTTTTTAGTTTTTTATTTCAATTATTAAATAATAAAATATTATTATTTGTTTATTCTCCATACAAAATGCTATTTTCTAACATCATTTACTTATTTTAATAATTGATACATTTAATTCAACTTTAAACAAAAGAAAGGGATTGGAACGTGTTTTTAAGAAATTTTTATTGTTTTCCCCTATTTTTGTTGGCCTTATCAAAACATGATTCAACTAAACAAATAATCAAAGCTAATGACGAACAATTTGTTTTATGCAGTTCCGGTGATGGGTATTATAGGTTTACTATTTACCCTAATACAGTTTAAATGGGTGTCGAAACAAGATGCAGGTACACCTAGAATGAAGGAAATTAGTACTTATATTGCCGAAGGTGCTATGGCATTTTTGAAAGCTGAATGGAAGGTATTGGGTTATTTTGTAGCTTTTGTTGCTATTCTTTTAGCATTTATGGCTCAAAGCAATGCAAACAGTAACTGGAGTATTGCGCTAGCTTTTATTTTAGGGGCAATTTGTAGTGCAGTAGCAGGTTACATAGGTATGCGTATTGCAACAAAGGCAAATGTTAGGACTGCACAAGCAGCTAGAACAAGTTTAGCCAAAGCATTAAAAGTCTCATTTACTGGGGGTTCTGTAATGGGATTAGGTGTTGCCGGTTTAGCCGTTTTAGGGTTAGGTGCACTTTTTTTAGTTTTGAAACAAATTTTTGCACCAGATGCAGCTTCTACCAGCCATGAAATGATTAAGACAATTGAAGTTTTAACCGGTTTTTCTTTAGGAGCTGAAAGTATCGCTTTGTTTGCACGTGTTGGTGGTGGCATTTATACAAAAGCAGCGGATGTGGGTGCCGATTTAGTGGGTAAAGTAGAAGCAGGTATTCCTGAAGATGATCCAAGAAACCCTGCAACAATTGCAGATAATGTTGGTGATAATGTTGGTGATGTAGCAGGAATGGGGGCAGATTTGTTTGGATCATATGTTGCCACCGTTTTAGCTACCATGGTTTTGGGTCAAGAAACTATTTCTCAAGATAATTTTGGGGGTTATGGTCCTATTTTACTGCCAATGATTATTGCAGGAGTTGGTATTCTCTTTTCCATTATAGGAACTTTTTTTGTGAAAATAAGCGAAAATGCCGGTGTAAATACTTCTAACGTTCAAAAGGCACTTAATATGGGTAATTGGGGAAGTATTATTCTAACCGCCATTGCTTGTATTGGATTAGTGACTTATATTTTACCTGATACAATGGTATTGAGGGGATTAGAATTTACTCGTTGGGGCGTTTTAGGTGCTATTGGGGTGGGCTTATTGGTTGGTACATTAATGAGTATTATTACTGAATATTACACAGCAATGGGTAAAAAGCCGGTACTAA
>JAGWPI010000326.1 GCA_028877005.1 Bacteroidota bacterium
ACAACAATCTAAAACTGTTTTTAATATTAGTAAAATAATAGCAGCAATTCAAAATTTTGCAAATGAATTAAAGTTTGTAAAAGCTCCGATAAAAAATATAAGGACATTAGGCACAATAATAGCTTTCGAAATTTCTTTAGGTAAAGATGAATATTTAAATGATGTAAGCAAGTTTGTAACACAAGCGGCCTTGCAACAAGGTATTTATTTACGCCCCCTAGGTAATACAGTTTATATTATGCCACCTTACTGTATTACTGATGACGAATTACATTCAGTATTTTCTGTGATAAAAAATATTTTACAAGCATATGAATAGTAATGTTGAACATCTTTATCACATAGCTCAAAAGTCTTCAAAAACTATTATTGGTTTAATGAGTGGCACCTCATTAGACGGCTTAGATATAGCGCTTTGCCACATTAAAGGCAATGGTATAAATACATCTATACAAATACCTTATTTTACTACAGTACACTACACAAACAAATTTAAAGAAGAAGTAAAAGCCATTTTTAGCAATAGAAATGCAGACTTACAAAAAGTATGCATATTAAATGAATGGATTGCAGAAGAACATGCAAAAATTATTTTAGCAACACTTGCCAATTGGGATATTTCTCCAAAGCATATTGACCTTATTGCCAGTCATGGACAAACCATTTATCATGCGCCAAAAAGATTACATCAATTAAAAGAATTTAATAATGCCACTTTGCAAATTGGCGATGGGGATCATTTAGCAGTAAAAACAGGCATAATTACCATAAGCGATTTCAGACAAAAACACGTTGCTGCGGGTGGAGAAGGAGCGCCTTTGGCTGGCTATGGGGATTATTTTTTATTTGGGAAGAAAAATGAAAACAGAATTATGTTGAATATTGGAGGTATTGCAAATTTTACATTTTTACCGGGTAACATACAAACAAATGAAGTATTCTGCACAGATACAGGCCCTGGCAACACTTTAATGGATGCCTATATTCAACAAAATTTTCCGGAGCAATATTTCGATAATCAAGCAACAATTGCTTTAAAGGGCACAGTACAACAGGCACTATTAACAGCATTAAAAAAACATCCATTTTTTAAAAGCAATTTTCCTAAAACAATTGGTCCTGAATTATTTAATCTTTCCTATTTGCAACAAGCCATTGCAGTTTCCGGCCACGATTACTATAGTCATGAAGATATAATGGCCACACTAAATAGATTTACAGCAGAGACTATTGTAGAAGCCATATTGAAAGTTATCCCTCCTAAGACAACATATACTATATTTACTAGTGGAGGAGGAATGCACAATCCATTGCTCATGCATCATTTACACACCTTACTCGCGAATTGTAATTTTAATAATATAAAAGATTTGAATATTAATCCCGATGCTAAAGAAGCAGTACTTTTTGCCATTTTAGCAAATGAATGCATTAGTGGAAAGGGAATGGCGTTAGGAAAAGGACAACCTGCCACTACAATGGGTAAAATTAGCTTCCCCACTTAAATAATTAATTATTTTTCTTTTCTAATAATGCTTGTAAATGATTTAAATTTTGTTCTAACATACCGCCAATTATTTTATCGCTCATTAATGAACCAAATCTTTCCCAAGGATACCAATGTAAAAACTGTTCATATTGCCATTGAACAACAGTAGCATCCCCATTAGAAGCAGGTATCATTTGCATAGTTGAAATTAGTAAATTACTTTTTGCACTGCGCCAAACAGATACTACTGAGTCTGCATTAACTATCTCTATCTGCACAGAACGATTACCAATTTGCGCTTTTGTAGAAGATTGAATATGCACTGAAGCGTCATCCATACTGTTTATCCATAGTTGCCAACCTTTTATATTTTGTAAATAAGGGCGCACACTATCTATTGGTGCATGTATGGTAATAGCTCTTGAAACAATAATGTGGGAAGGAAATAACAATGCAATTACCTGCACTAATATAGCTAAAAAAAGAATACTAAATAAACCTTGCTTTAATAAGCGCATACTATTCCCATTTAAAGGTTTTAATGGCAACATAATAAATCAAAAAACCCCAAATAACTAAAATACCAATTTCTTTCCAAACACTTATTAAAGATGCTCCCTCAAACGAAATTGCCCGCATGGCATTATTAAACTGCGTTAGCGGTAATGCATTACAGAAAGGCTGCATCCATGTCGGAAAGTTATCGATAGAAAAAAATGTACCTGCCAATAAAAATTGTGGCAAAGTAAAAATATTGGCAAAAGGAGGAATGGTACTCTCGTTTTTTGCTATACCACTTACAATAAAACCAAAACCCATAAAAACAATCAAAGCTAAAAAACTGAGTATCATAATATTAATAAAGGTGGTAATACCATGAACAAGTGTAAAATGAAAAAAAACTTTACCAATTACAATAATAATTATCGCTGTTATTAATTGAAAAATAATTCTTCCAAAAGCCTCTCCTAAAACTATATAGGATCTTTTAATGGGGGTAGCAAAAAATCGTTTCAAAACCAATTGTTGTCTTAAATTAAAAAACAAGAAGGCCACACCAAAAACGCCTGCACTTAACAAAGAAAATCCCAATTGTCCGGGCAAAATAAAATCAATGGTACGATATACCCTACCCGGAATTTTTTCAATGGTATTATTGATGGTGGCTATACTAGGAGTATTAGGATACATTTTTTGGTTAATACCCGAAATAACTGACTGAATAATTTGTTTTAAGATTGATAAATTTTGGGGATTAACCGACTCTGAACTCTTTAAATCAATTATATAAGGAATAGTAGAATTGGGCGAATGGACAATTTTAATAATAGCTGTGATGCGCCCTTTCTCTAGATCTTCTTTTATTTGCTCGTCTGTTTTGTCTTTAAATTTTAAATTAGCTATACCTTTTAAGGCAGGATAAATATAATTAGCCGTATCAGAATTCTTATCCATTACAACATTTAAGGATACACCACTTCCATTGCCTACAAATCCAAAAACTAAAATAAATACCAAAGGAAAACCAATGCTGAAGGCTACTGCAGAAGGACTTCGCAATGTGGCTCTTAAACTGGCTTTTGTAATTGCCAGCATGGCGGTTATTTGATTATATTTTTTTCGCATATTTATATTTAATGTGAGCAAAGCTATCTGTTTATTTAACTTCAACAAAACCACCTTATCTAAATATACCCATCATTTATATTAAAAAAGCATTAAGTCGTTTCAAAAAAAATGTCCAAATTATTCATCATCAATATTTTAGTCTAAATTAACAATATATATTACATAAAAGTTTTATAACTTAACAAATGATATAATTGGTATGGCAATATGCTCAACAAATAGTAGTAAATTATGCTGAAATGCTCAACAAAAATAATCAATCACTCGGGCAAGAAACGATAAATCCTGTTACAGAAAGGCTTGCACAATGGAAGATTGGATGATAGATTTGGTCTTTTTTGCAAGGATATCATATAGTAGATATTAATCCTTTTATTCTTAACAATTTAAACAATAACATCAAAAAATATTAATCAAAAATTGGGCATTCCTTCGCAAATACCAGCAGTTGTATAATTCCAAATGTTCTATACAGTATTAAAAATAGGGGTAATACTTAAATTGGTATTCAAAATATAGTATACAAGAGTATTTCAGGTAATACTATTTGAATGGAAACTTAAATACCATTGTTGCGAAATTTGGATGTGCCATAGATAGCACTTTTAACAATGCCGATTTCAACAAAATGTTTTAATATTTAAAAAAATATAAATAATTTTCAGAATAAAATTATATCAAATAAACTATCTGCTATGAAAAAAATACATTGCACCCTTTATATTTTGATATGTTTGTTTACATTATTTACTCAAAAAATTATAGCACAAACTTTACCAACCCACTGGGAAGAACTAACTGCTAGTGATTGGGATAAAGCACTTCAGGCATCTAATCGCACTTGTATTTTACCTATTGGCATTTTAGAAAAACATGGACCCCACGTACCGATTGGCTCTGATTTAATTAGAGTAAGAGCATATGCAGAACTGGCTACAAAAAAAGAATATGCTGTTGTTTTTCCTGAATACTATTTCGGACAAATCAATGAGGCTAAACATCAACCCGGAGTATTTGCTTTACAAGAACGCGTTGTTTGGGATATGCTTGAGGCTACTTGCAATGAAATTGCCCGTAACGGTTTTAAGAAAATCATTATTATTAATGGGCATGGTGGTAATCCTGAATTAATTCGTTATTTTATTCAAACCAGATTAGAACAACCACATGATTATGCTGTTTATTTTTTTGAGCCCCATAGTGATAGTAGCTTTTTGAAAGAATTGAAAGCATTACATCAATCACCAATCAATGAGGATATGCATGCCGGCGAAAATGAAACCTCAGAATTATTGTATCTAAGACCCGATTTAGTAAAAATGGATAGTGCTAAAAATGAATCAGGTAAAAATTTAAGCAGATGGCATATTCCTAATGTGTATACCGCCATTTGGTGGTATGCTGATTTTCCTAACCATTACGCTGGCGAAGGTAATAAGGCTACGCCTGCATTAGGCAAATTGTTGGTACAACATGTAGTTAACCAATTAACAAATGCAATTAAAGACATAAAAGCAGACAATACAACCATTCCATTACAAAATGAATTTTATAATAGAGTTAGAAAATAATCATAGTTATTGCAACTTACGCCATCCTTATTTAATTATTTATCAACTGCAGGTGCTTTATTTAATTCAGCTACCATCCAACCGGTTGCATATATCCATTTGGTCATAAAATACAATTTCTTATAATCAATCCTATCAGGCTCATCTTTAGGTGTATGATAATCTGCATGAAGTAAAGTAGTAAAAAATAAAGCTGGTATCCCTGCTTGTGCATATGGCAAATGATCACTTCTAAAATACCAGTTCTCAGGATGGTTTGGTGCATCCCAAGAAAAATCAACTTTAAAATGGGTATATTGGTTATTTGCTTGCATGGCTAAATCTACCAATTCAGTTGAATTTTTGTGTGGCTTTAATGTACCTAATAGTGCGGCAGAATCAGGGGCATTTCTACCAATCATATCACCATTTAAAACTGCAATAATATTATTTTTACGAACTGTAGGATGTTGGGCATACCAACGAGATCCCAATAAGCCTCTTTCTTCTGCGCCATGCCAAACAAATAATGCAGAACGTTTGGCAGGCTTTTCATGAAAGGCTTTGGCAATAGCCAACATGGCAACAGTTACCGAAGCATTATCATCTGCACCATTCCAAATTGAATCGCCATTCACAGGATTACCCACGCCATCATGGTCATGATGCCCGCTAAACAATACATATTGATGGTTCAATATTGAATCATTCCCCTTTGCAATTCCTATAACATTTACGGAGGGATATGTAAAATGCTCTGTCATTATATCAATCTTAACATGGCTGTTACCATCCATTAATCGATTAGCCACAGATGGCGCTACCAATACAATTTGTAGAGCATGCTGCCCAACTATAGATGGCATTCCTTCAATTTGATATTGGCCTGTTTCATATGCATGACTAATAAATGGCAATAAAGATTGAACGGTACTATCGGCAACTACAATTAATCCGGCTGCGCCTTTTCTTTTCATAAGCATACCTGCATCACGTAAAGCCAAAAGGGTATATCTGAATGCCCATAAACTCATTCCTGAAGCAGGAAGTGGCCGAGGTGGGATAATGTTCATGGCTACTATTTTGCCTTGTAAAGATTGTAGAGTATCCGACTCATTTTTTAACCATACAACCTTACCGGATAGGTGTGTGTTAGTTACCACAGTTGGCCAAAAGTTTTTCCATAAATCAAGCTTCTTCCCCATTATTTCGAAACTACTTTCCGGAGTAACCCTGGAACGAAATAAATTAAAAAATTGAAAATAAGTACCATTATCGCCTCCTGGTTCTAAACCAGCTTCTCTAGCCTTTTGAGCTACCCAAATTGCTGCGCTCAATTCATCTAAAGTACCGGCTCTTCTCCCTCTAAATGCATCGCCGGCAAGTTCATATAGGTTACTTCGCATTTCTTGTTGATTAATGGCATCAAATGCAGGTGGAGAAGGAATTGCTGAACTTTCAGAATTAATTTGTGTAAAAGCATTTGTGCCTATCAAAAGTAAAGCTGTGAAAAATATTTTATACATAAAATATATATTTATTAATCATGCATTTGCAAAGTGTACATCCGGTTTATATCTTTATATATGATTGAGTTCTGTTTTGGTTAATTCATTGGTTACATTTCCTGTATTCAATGTACCAGCAGGTTCAAATAGCATTACATGTACTTCTTCTGCTGCCACCGGCCTATGTTCTACGCCTCTAGGCACTATAATAAACTCACCCTCTGATATGGGCATCTGTTTATCTTTAAACTCCATTACAAAATTACCTTTTAAAACATAAAACATTTCATCTTCTTGCTCATGATGGTGCCAAGTAAAAGTACCTTTAAATTTTACAAGTTTAACATGTTGGCCATTTAAATGGCCAACAATGGCAGGATTCCAATAATCATGTACTTGCCTTAACTTTTCAAAAACATTAATTACTTGCATAGTTTTTTAGCATATTTAGTTACCGAAATATAATGTATACAAAAACCAATATTTGATTAAATGTAGGTTGAAAAATTGTAAAAAGCCCATATTTAACATTCTAACAAATAAAAAATTATACCAACAACATTTGTTGTAGTATTGCCGCTTATTTTTAAAACTAGATCCTGATGAGTTAATACAAATATTCTATGTTAGATAAACAAGCTTACATTTTATTAGGAAGTAATTTAGGTAATAGATCTGGCTTTTTAAAAGCAGCTATTAAAGCAATAGAAAAACAATGCGGAATAGTATTAAAAAAATCATCTATTTACGAAACTGAGCCTTGGGGTGTAATACAACAACCTTCCTATTTAAATCAAGTAATTGAAATTAACACATTATTAGAACCGGAACAACTGCTACAAGTTTTATTAGCTATTGAAACA
>JAGWPI010000327.1 GCA_028877005.1 Bacteroidota bacterium
CAACAGATGATGCAAAAAACATAACCCAAAAAATAAAAAAGGTAGTATGATAAAGAGAGCGGATAATATCTTGCTTTCTATAATAGAAAATGGTTAAGAAACATAATAACCAAGCAAGAACTGCTATATTGGTAATGGTTGAAGAACCACCAATTTGTATGCTTGCATAAAGTAACCCTTCAACAGAAATAATAAATAATTGAATATTAAGTGGAATTTTTTGATGATATACCCTAGCTAGCAATAATTGTGCAATAGAAAAGAATGAGAGTGTAAGTAAACATAAAATACTAAAACTGATAATAGTGTAAATATTTAGGCTAAAGAAGTTGGCAACGTCAAAAGAAATTTTAGAATCTAATACCAAGCTTTTAATAATACCGGCAAATAAAAAACAAATGGCTCCAAGTATAACAATTTGTATATAAGCAATAATAGTTAATGTTTGTTTAGATAAGCGTAAATATATATGGCTGTTGAGATTATTTTTATAAAAATTAATTAACCAGAATAGAATTACCACATTAATCAATAAATCACCTAATGAAGGATGTATTGAATTAGAAGCATAAATGGCAGGATCAAAAAGCGGTAGTTGTGAAAAATTAAAAGGAAAAGGAATAAAATAGCTTAGTATACGAAGTGAAATTACAGATACTGATAATATAATAAAACCTTGCAACTCTTTACCCTGACCGGCTAATTCAATAGCAATGGCATTTACAAAAAACAGTAGTAGAATAATGCTAAGGGTTCTTAAAATAATAGATGAAGTATTATAAGGCGACAAAGATTTACCGGGTTGTAAGTTGATGCTGCAAAGCAATGTTCCATTTAATCCATAAATTGAATATCCATTGTGTGCATTGGTAATTTCATATAATTTTCCTAACCCTTTAAATCCATCAAAATCTGGTTGTAGGTATTTATTCTGAATAAAATAAGCATGATAAATAGGTATTAACCCAACTACTAATATTTGTTTTCCTTTCAACCAAACATTCTTTTTAATTAATTCAAAAAAACCGTTTTGATAATTCACAAAATGAATAGAATCAGAATGGAATAAATCTGCATCATCTACATAATATTGGTTTGTATTCCAGTAACTTAAAATAGGATGGTTTAAATCATTAAATGTATAAATAAAAAATCCAAAATTTTTATCAAGCGGTTTAGTCTCAGAGGGCAACAAAATACTATCGCTCATCAAACCGCTTAACAATGATTTATCGGCGGCTAATTTGTTAAAATCATTTTCACGCTCAGATAAATATTGCTGAACTTTTGCCTGAACTTTTTCGGGTGAGGTATAGTAAGAAAAATAGTTAGATAAGATATATGAAAATGTAAATAACCATGCAGCTATGATTATTAAATAGCCATGTCGATAGGCAGCTTGTTTAATAATATTTATCAAGGCAATTCATTTTTAATTTGCGCTTTTACTTTATTCCAAAGTTCATCCAATTCAGGCAAACTTAAATTGGCCAAATTTTGCCCTTTTTCAGTAGCCAGTTTTTCCATGCCTTTAAATCTGTAAATGAATTTTTTATTGGTTTTTTCCAAGGCAGTTTCTGCATCTATATTCAAAAATCGTGCAAAGTTTACCAAACTAAATAGTACATCTCCAAATTCCTCTTCAATATGATGGCTATCATTCAATGAAATTGCCTCTTTCAATTCGTTGGTTTCTTCCATTACCTTATCCCAAACCTCATTGGCTGATGACCATTCAAATCCTACTTGTTTTACCTTTTCCTGAATTCTTGTTGCTTTTGTTAATGCAGGCATGGTGTTAGGAATACCGGATAAGATGCTTGTTTTGCCTTCTTTTAATTTAATTTGTTCCCAATTTTTTTTTACGTCCTCTGCAGTATTTGCAACAACATTTCCGTAGATGTGCGGATGTCTATGAATTAGTTTCTGTGAAATAGATTGAATAACATCTTGTATATCAAAGGCATTTACTTCGTTAGCAATTTTTGCGTAAAATACAATATGTAATAGCAAGTCACCTAACTCTTCTTTAATTTGTTGCCAGTCGCCACTTTCAATTGCATCTGTTAATTCATAGGTCTCTTCAATGGTCATTGGCTTTAGTGAAGCTAAGGTTTGCTTCCTATCCCATGGGCACTTTTCGCGCAACTCATCCATAATAGTAACTAATCTTTGCAAATCAACGGTATCTTTCATAAAAAAAATTTAAGGCTACCTTATTTATCGTATTATAATTTAATATTGGTATGATTGGTGTTAATGACTCATTAAAAATACATAACAAATAGGTTGAAAGGATGTATTGTACGCATTTTTTTGCTTTTGCATAATATAGATTTACATTTGATATAAAAATATTCATGCGATATATCTGTGTAATAATATTTCTATTAAGCACTCATTTAGCAAAAAGCCAATTTTACTATAATGATATTATAGCAGCTAATCAAAGCCAAAAAAACTATTTACAACTGAAAGCACAAAAGATTAAAAGCTTAGATGTAGCAAGTTTTGATGAGCAAAATGAGCCTGTAAATAATTTCTCATTACAGCAATCATTTAGCAATAATTGGAACAAAATGATAATTAATTCTAAGGATGCCAAAGGAGAAAAATCTATACTCATAACTACTTACAAAAATAACTTAGTGATGAATACATTTGAACGAACCAACCAAATAGAAACAATTACGAATTATACATATGATACCAATAAGCATGTTATATTAATTGAAACTATCACAAAAGATAGTGTATATAAATATCAAAATACCGAAAAGCATATTTGGAATTACTCGTTAAATGGGAGACCTATAAATATGCTTAAAATTAAGAATAATAAAGATACAACGGTAGTGCACTTTACATTTGATGAGCATGGAAACGTTGCTGAAGAAAAGTGGATTAGATTTGGAAACTTAATAGAAACCTATTACTACTATTATGATGAAGCAAACTTATTAACAGATATAGTTAGGTATAACCGCAATGTAAAAAAACTACTTCCAGATTATTTATTTGAATATAATCCACAACAACAATTAATTAGCATGACACAAGTTTCACCAAATAGTAATAGTTATTTAGTTTGGCACTATAGCTATAATGCTGATGGATTAAAAGAAGAAGATGTTTGCAGAAATAAAGAAAACCAATTGGTAGCAAAATTTAAGTACATATACCACCGATAGTACATTAAGCAATAAACACAAAAAAAGTCGGGATAAAATAATATTATCACCGACTTTTTTGTGCCCCAGGCGGGACTTGAACCCGCACGGCCGTTGCTGACCACAGGATTTTAAGTCCTGCGTGTCTACCAGTTCCACCACCAGGGCCTCCAAAAAAAAATCCATCCAAGTAAACGATGGAAATTTTTTGAGAGCGGAAGACCGGGCTCGAACCGGCCACCCC